>SVRJ01000018.1 GCA_015064885.1 Oscillospiraceae bacterium | reverse complement strand
CGCTAAGCAGATCCTCGCTATTATTGCGGTAGTATTGATCTTTGCGCTGTTCAATTTCGGAATGTATGGCTTGCTTACCCGCAGACTCTCAAATAATTTCAGCGGTGCAACGCAGGCGCAAATGATAGACGTCAAAAGCTATCTGCCTCATAACGCCGGTTCTGAGCTTCCCAAAATTCAATCATCTCTTAAACTGACAGATGATCTTCCCGTGCTCGATGGAGCGGCGGCACTTGTACCGGTATATGCCGCTGTTATAGATAACGTTTATCCCGAAGGGTGTGTCAGGTTTGTCGGCGGTGAGTTTTCGGACGACAATTATTATGGAGAAAATTTTGCCGAGGACAGTGCGATGCAGTACAAAAATACTGTACGCGGTTATCAGGCTATTGTAGACGGGACTACAGATATTCTGTTTTGTGCGGGACCTTCAGAAGCGCAAAAACAGTATGCAAGCGACAAGGGTGTTGAGCTTGTATACGTTCCTATCGGGCTTGAGGGATTTGTTTTCTTTGTAAATGAGAATAATCCTATAGACGATCTTAGCATAGAACAGATAAGAAAAATATATGCATGCGAATACAAGAATTGGTCAGAGGTCGGAGGAGCGGACAGAATTATAAATCCGGTAACAAGACTTGAGGGCAGCGGAAGCCAGACTGCGTTTGAGTCCTTTATGGGAGACTATAAGATCGGAAGAAAATCACTCCTTTCCATAACCGGAGCCTCTATCGGATTTTCCTTCAGATACTATATGGACGGCATTGTTGAAAATGATTCGGTAAAGATGCTTTCACTCAACGGTGTATATCCGAGTGCGGAAAACATACGTAACCGAACTTATCCCATAGTTGCTCAGTTCTATGCCATTTATCGAGCGGACAATGATAATAAAAATATTCCCATTCTTATCGATTGGCTTCTTTCGGATGAAGGTCAGACCTTGATCGAGAAGAGCGGGTACGTCAGGATCAAGTGAGATATAGAAAAATAAATGGCTATATCTTCTTGACAAATCCGATAATGTGTGATATAATTCTTATACAGTAATTACTCGCCAAGGAGGACATTTAAGATGAAAATAACAAGTGACGTGCACATACATACGGGTCTTTCTTCATGTGCTGATAGAAGTGCTACATTCAGGGGATACGTTGAAAAGGCGAAGGAAACAGGTCTTAAGGCTCTTGGCTTTGCCGATCATTTGTGGGATAGCGCAATTCCCGGTGCATCAAATTGGTACGCCCCGCAGAACGTTGAACACGTTTTAAAGCTTAAAGAAGAGCTTCCCGCAAGCAGAGAACTTGATGGAATAAAGCTTCTTTTCGGGTGCGAGACTGAATTTGCATACGGCGGAAAGCTTTGTCTTGCGGAAGAAAATTTTGAGCATTTTGATTTTGTTCTCGTTCCTCATTCTCATACGCATATGAATCTCGTTGCTCCGCGTGAGCTTATTCCCGATGAAAAGTCTCATGCAAAGCTTTTAATGGAGAGTTTTATGCTCCTTGTAACTCATCCGCTCGCTAAGAGAATGATGTCTGTAGCCCATCCGTTTGTTCCCGGAACGAAATACGATATATATAATCTTGTTCAGTCGTATATTCCCGACTCATATCTGTATGAGGCATTTTCGGCAGCCAAGGAAAGCGGGATCGCAATAGAGATGAACGGAAGCTGTCTTATCTATATGCCGAGCGAGCAGATACCGAGCTGTGAGTACGTTCGTATATATTCTATAGCCAAGGAATGTGGATGTAAGTTTACGTACGGATCAGATAGCCATAACGTAGGCGGTGACCGCAAGCTTCACGAGGTTGAAAAGTTCCTCGATCTTTGCAAGATCACCGATGACGATATGCTTACCGTTGATGAGATACTCGCACGAAATAAGAAATAATGATTTGTTGCCCTCATCCGATGCGGGATGGGGGCTTTTTTATGCGTTTTTATAAGTAAAATAAATTACATTTGACAGGTTGAGGGTTATACTGAGGATTGACAAGCAGAGATTTTTGTGATATAATATTATCAATTAAATTTTATACAATACCCGAAAGGAATTTTTTATGAGCATCAGAATAGGTATTCTCGGATACGGAAATCTTGGAAGAGGGGTTGAGTGCGCAGTAAAACATAATCCCGATATGGAGACTGTTGCTGTTTTTACAAGACGAGATCCCGAAAGCCTTAATATATTGACTCCGGGAGCAGCTTGTGTCAGTGTAAACGATATTGCGGAATGGCGGGATAAAATAGACGTTCTCGTTATATGCGGAGGAAGCGCTACAGATCTTCCGATCCAGACTCCGGAATACGTAAAGCTTTTTAACGTTGTTGATAGCTTTGACACACATGCGAGGATCCCGGAGCATTTTGCAAACGTAGACAGGGCGGCAAAGGAAAGCGGAAAAATAGGCTTTATTTCTGTAGGATGGGATCCGGGGATGTTCTCTCTTAACAGAATGTACACTCAGGCTATTCTTACAAACGGAAGCGACTATACCTTCTGGGGGCGTGGCGTGAGCCAAGGGCACTCTGATGCTATACGCAGAATAGACGGTGTAAAGAATGCAAAGCAGTATACTATTCCGGTAGAGGTGGCTCTCGATTCTGTCAGACGCGGTGAAAATCCCGCACTCACCACAAGAGAAAAGCACACAAGAGAATGTTTTGTGGTGCTTGAGGATGGTGCGGATGCTTCAAGGATAGAGGAAGAGATAAAAAATATGCCGAATTACTTTGCCGATTATGATACTACGGTTCACTTTATTACTGAAGAGGAGCTAATGCGGGATCACGGCGGAATCCCTCACGGCGGTTTTGTTATCCGCTCGGGAAAAACGGGATGGAACGACGAGCATAGCCATATAATAGAATATAGTCTTAAGCTCGATTCAAACCCGGAATTCACCGCAAGCGTTATCGTTGCATACGCAAGGGCGGCTTACAGAATGGCAAATGAAGGGCAGAGCGGATGCAAAACTGTTTTCGACGTTCCCCCTGCATATCTTTCTTATATGAGCGGAGATGAGCTCAGAGCAAAATTGCTTTGAGTATAATGGCCGTTCAGAAGCTGATCAAAAGCATAGTTTAAGCACGTGCTTTCCTATAGAAAACAATTATAGTATGCAAATTTTTTATACAAGGAGATAATACCATGCCTGCTGTAGATATGTCACTTGAAAGACTTAAGGTGTACCAAGGAGTAAATCCCCGTCCGGATGATTTTGATGAATTCTGGGACAAGTCGCTTGAAGAAATGAATTCTATAGACCCTTGCCCGACATTTGAACGCGCAAAATTCAATTCACGTATAGCCGAGGCGTATAACCTCACTTTTACTTCTACGAAAAATGCGAGAATATACGCAAAGTTTATGAAGCCTAAAAATGTAGAAGGGAAGATTCCCGCGATACTTATGTTCCACGGACTTTCGGGTTCATCGTCAGATTGGTCGAGTCTTCTTCCTTACGTTTCACAGGGTTTCTGCGTTGCTTTCATGGACGCAAGAGGTCAGGGCGGATATTCAGAGGACGTAGGGGGAGTTCCCGGAACTACTTTTTCAACTCCGTTTATGCGCGGATTTGACGGAAAACCCGAGGATCTCTACTGCAGAGACATGTTTCTCGATACGGCAATGCTCGCCCGAGTGGTAATGGATCTTGACTACGTAGACGAAACACGCATAGGCGCAACCGGCGGATCGCAGGGAGGTGCTCTTACACTTGCCTGTGCGGCTCTTGTTCCCGAAATAAAGATGTGTGCTCCTAAATATCCGTATCTGTGTGACTATAAGAGAGTTTGGGATATGGACCTTGACAAAGGTGCATATGAAGGGATCAGATATTACCTTCGTCATTTTGATCCTCTCCATGAGCATATAACCGAATTCTTTACAAAGCTTGGATACATAGACCTTCAGTTCCTTGCTCCCCGTATCAAAGCCAAGGTGCTTATGTCAACCGGTCTTCTCGATAATTGTTGCCCACCATCAACTCAGTTCGCGGCATATAACAAGATAACATCCGAAAAAGAGATGCTCGTATATCCCGATTACGGACATGAAACTGCGGCGGGAAACAACGATATTATATTTGAATTTTTCTCCGAGCTTTGAGAGGTAACAGTGATGAGCTTTGAAATAATAGACTTTCATACACATCCTTTTATGACACCCGAGCAAAACATATGCTCGCATAAAGAATGCTGTGATATGAGTGCAGATAATACGCTCGGCATCTTCAACCGCCTTGGTGTTTCAAAAATATGCGGTTCTGTCATAGCAAACGTGAAGGAGGACGGCGTTCCCGTATGGGAAAAGATAAAGGCAAATAACGATGCCGCCCTCATGCTTCGTGATTATTATAAAGGATTTTATATTCCCGGGTTTCACATACATCCCGATTTTCCGGAGGAATCGATAGCGGAAATAGAACGTATGCATAAGGAAGGAGTAGATCTTGTAGGAGAGCTCGTTCCTTATCATGACGGGTGGACAGACTATTCATGTTATTCCTTCTCAGCTCTTCTTGATGAAGTTGGAAAGCGAAACATGATAGTTAATTTTCATTCTCAAGGAGAGGATGAAATGGACGCTATGGTAAAAGCACATAAGGATATTATATTTGTTGCCGCACATCCGGGAGAATATAAGGCCTTCATGCGTCATATAGACAGAATGAAATACAGCGAGAACTATTATCTTGACCTTTCCGGCTACGGAATATTCAGACACGGTATGCTCAGAAGGGCTATCAATTCCTTCGGTATTGACAGGATACTTTTCGGATCGGATTTCCCGACCTGCAATCCTGCCATGTACATTGGTGGAGTATTGCTTGACGAGCTTATAACAGATACGGAAAAAGAGAAGATATTCTCACTCAATGCCAAAAGACTTCTTAAAATATAAAACAAAACGCCTTGTTCTTAAATACAAGGCGTTTTTTACTTGACAAACGCTACGTAATTTGATATAATTATAATATCAATATTATATAATAGGAGTTCAATATGAGCAGTTTTGAAAATCTTCGTGTAGTTGATAACTTTTATCAGACCTCTTTGTTTTTTCCTATGCCTACCGTAATAATCAGTACGCTTTGTGAGGATGGAACTACAAATCTCGGTCCTTATTCACTTGTACAGCCTTATTACGTTGCAGGCAAGGATTATTATGCAATGCTTCTTTGTTGCAGAAATTCTTCAAATACCGCGCAGAATATATTGCGTAACGGTAAATGTGCGTTGAATTTTATAGATGATGATCCCAAAACCTTCAAGGAAGCTGTCAAGCTCTCATGGCCGGGAGATAAGCCCTCTGAAAAAATGCCGCGTTGCAACTTTAAACTTGAAAAGAGCATGATAGAGGAAGAGAGCGGAGAAGTAAGACCTATGGTCCTCTCTGACGCTATAGAAGTTATCGAATGTACGTGGATGCGCGATCTTGACGGCGCGGATAAAGACATCCCCGGTGAGCTCAACGGATACGAGCCGCCTTATCATGATTTTAACGGTATTACAAGTAAATTCGGAGCGCACTTCATTCTTCGCGTAGATAAAATACTTATGAAGAAAAAGTATAGAGATGCCATTATAAACGGTGTTCGCGCAAAAGATTTTCCGTCACTTCCCGTAGATTACGGTTACAGAGACAGCAAGAATTTCTGGTTCCACCGCAAGACAAAAATGAGAGCCGAGCTTCTTCAGATGAGACAGGCTTCTCTCGAATCGGTAAGATATGCCGCAGACAGAGCTGACGATAAGGTAAAGTTTACTGACGACGCGCTGAAGACAGTGCTTGCAGTTCCGAGAGTTTTCCTGCCCCTTGTTCTTAAGGGTTGCGTTGATTGGGCAAAGGAAAACGGCGTAGAGCTTATAACTGAAGAGCATATGAAGATAATAAACGATAAGCGCGCAAAAGAAAAAAATAAAACGAAATAACATTTACGGAGGATAACCATGCAGCCTGTACTCTTAACCGCTATCGGTGTCGGTGGTGCTACCGTTATAGGAGCACTGTTGGGCTTTGCCTTTAAGAAACCGTCTCATAAATTCAATGATATAATACTGTCGTTTGCCGCAGGGGTAATGCTTGCCGCCGCAGTAATAGGGCTTGTATTGCCTTCGCTTGAGCACGGAGGAAGCTTTTCTGTCGTTATAACCGTTATAGGTATATTTTGCGGTGCGATATGTCTTAATTTTATAGATAAACTCGTTCCGCATCTTCATAAGATGACAGGTGTCGATCAGGAAGGGCACCCTGACAAGACCGCACAGCTTAACAAGGTGTTACTCTTTGTTATTGCCATAGCAATACACAACCTTCCCGAGGGTATTGCCGCAGGAGTGAGCTTCGGAACGGGTGACAGTATGCAAGCATTTACCGTAGCCGGAGGTATTGCGCTTCAGAATATCCCGGAGGGCATGGTGATTATAGCCCCCATGATAGCCACAGGAATGAGCAGACGCCGCACCTTTGTAATTGCAATGATGACAGGTATAGTTGAAGTCGTAGGAACGTTTATCGGATATTTTGCTGTAAGCGTATCTAATGCAGTACTTCCTTTTGCGCTCGCTTTTGCCGGGGGAACCATGCTTTACGTTATCAGTGACGAAATGATACCCGAAACTCATGCACACGGCAATGAGCGCGAGGCAACCTACGCTCTGCTTGCGGGCTTTTGTCTGATGCTTGTGTTTGACTTTTTGCTTGGATAATGGATCTGACAGATCCCGCCCTCGCGGCGGGATCTTTTGGAAGTTATATTTGTAAAGTAAAAAAATTATTTGCATCAATAAATTATCGCTTGACGGGTGAAATGTTTTACGTTTTATGGTATAATATATCTACCAAAATGTAATTTTCAAAAGACATGGAGGCTATATTTGTGAAAAATAAATACAGGAATGCAGTGGCTTTTTCCGCAAGCGTAATGCTTGTATTAATATTGTCGATTTTATCTGTAGGCTGTGCAAAAAAGAACGTATACGATGCGGATAGCGTGGGGAGCGTGTCATATCCATTTACCTTTGAACCGCTATTATCCGACGATATAACACAAAGTCCCGATACAGCAGAAACGACTACCGAAGCGATCACAACCACCGAAACTCTCCCGATAGAAACGGTATACGAAAATGCCGTTAAAGAATATCTCACTCCCCTTGACAGCTTTTCTTGGGAAAGAACGTATTCGCCTGAGATCGTTATGATACATTTCACCAGCGCGGTGGTAATAAATAAAAACGATCCGTACAATATAGATCTTATAAGAGATATTTTTATTGATAGTGAGGTCAGTATTCATTACATAATAGACCGTGACGGAATAATTCGGTGTTATATTCCCGAGGAGCGAGTTGCATGGCATGCGGGGAAGGGAGAATTTTCGGAAGATCCTAAGTATACAAATGCTATGAATCACTACTCTGTGGGAATAGAGCTCGTCGGTATGGGTTCAAGAGAGGATATGTCGGGATATATTAAAGGTGAAGTGTACGATAGCCTCGACGATTCGCTCAAGTGCTTCACCGATGCTCAATACAAGTCTCTGAAGCTTTTGGTAGAGGATATCTGCGCGCGTTACTCTATACCGCTTGACAGAGATCATATTATCGGTCATGAGGAATATTCACCGAAGAAAAAGGACCCCGGAGACCTTTTTGAGTGGAACCGGATCCTTCCGGAAAAATAAAAATCGTGCGCGGCAATCGAGTGAGGTACGTACAGAAGAAATTATACGATGGATGAGTTTTGGAAAGTAGCAAAGAAATACAAAGAATACGTTACTAATCCTCCTGCCAAGTATTTGTTGAATTTCTCGGCATATCCGTGGGAGCTTGACAGAAAGGCAAATCTTGTTTTTTCAAAGGTTGAAATAGTGAAAAACGGCGATTAGTGCGTATGCGCAGACTCTCTGTGACATATGAATATTTTTATTACGAGAGAATAACCAAATGCAAAAGCGGCTATAAAATACAGAAGAGAGAGTAACACGGTTTAGTCTTGCCGTGAAACTCTCTCTTTTTTTGCTATAGAGTATATGTCAAAAGCTCAAAGTGATTTTTATTGCTGTCGATTATTCCTTCACGCCTCAGCTTGCTTATCTCTGCCGAAAGCCCGCTTCGGTCAACCTCAAGATAATCGGCAAGCTCCTGTCTGTCATACGGTATATCAAAGCTGTTCTTTTTATTTACCTTTGCTTGCATAACAAGGTATGCCATAAGCTTCTCCCTTGTAGAACGTTTCGAGGTTATCTCTATTCTTTGATGGAACATTATATTTTTTATCGCCAGTGCCCGCATAAGATTATAGATTATCTGCTTGTGAAAATCGCATGAGTTACAGCAAGGCTGTGTTATTCTTATACAATCGATGAACATTACCTCGCATAGTTCATCGGCTATTATATCAACCGGAATTATCTTCGTTTCCGAATATGCAAATGCCTCTCCGAACGTCTCATAGGGCTTTATCTCGGATACGATACTGCGGTTTCCCATATAATCTATATGGATTATCTTTGCGCGTCCCGAAAGAAGAACACCGACATATTTTGCGGGATCTCCTTCTGACACTATAGTCTGCTTTTTTTCAAACGCAACTATGCGAGCTCCGAGGCAGGAGAGCATGCCAAGTAAATTTTCGTCCTCTATTTCATCAAAAAGAGGGCATTTTCTTATGATACCAAAATATTTTTTCATTTTTTTCTCCGTTTGTTGAATTTTCAACATACTTTTCTTTATTATTATAGTATAATATTAGCGTAAAGTCAAGAAGAAATTTTAAAATAACTAAAAATAAATATCGGAGACAGTTATGCTAAGAAAAATAATAAAGATAGATGAAGAAAAGTGTAACGGCTGTGGAGCATGCGCTGAGGCTTGCCACGAGGGCGCGATCGAAATGATAAACGGAAAAGCAAAGCTCACCCGCGAGGATTACTGCGACGGACTCGGAGATTGCTTGCCCGCATGTCCTACCGATGCGATAAGCTTTGAACTTCGTGAGGCTCCTGCGTACAATGAGGAAGCGGTGAGAATGTCGAAGATAAAAAAACAGGGGATAAAGTTACCGTGCGGATGCCCCGGAACGCAGTCAAAGGCGATAAGCAGAGGAGGAGATTCTTACGGGGCAGTGGCTCCCGTAACAAGCCGACTTTCACAGTGGCCGGTTCAGATAAAGCTCGTTCCGATAAATGCGTCTTATTTTGACGGAGCAAATCTCCTTATAGCGGCAGACTGTACCGCATATGCGTACGGAAACTTCCACAACGAGTTTATAAGAAACAGAATAACCCTTATAGGCTGCCCCAAGCTTGATGAAGGCGATTATACCGAAAAACTTACGTCAATAATATCTAATAACGATATAAAGAGCCTTACAATAGTGCGCATGGAGGTTCCTTGCTGCGGAGGCATAGAGAGCGCGGCGAAAAGAGCCCTCAGAGAAAGCGGAAAATTTATTCCGTGGAGAGTTGTTACGGTAACGACCGACGGAAGAATTATCGAATAAAATTCCAAATAAATGCTTTAATTATTCACAAAAATATGATATAATAAACTTAATAAAAAAGAAAGGTATCAGTTTATGAAAATTACAGACAGTATTAAATATATCGGAGTTAATGATCACAAGATAGACCTGTTCGAGGGGCAGTACGTTGTTCCGAACGGAATGTCCTATAATTCGTATGCTATAATTGATGAAAAGATCGCTATTATGGATACGGTGGATGCAGGATTTACACATGAGTGGCTTGACAATATCCAAAACACTCTCGGAGAGAGAAAGCCTGACTACCTTGTAGTTCAGCACATGGAGCCCGATCATTCGGCTAATATACTTAACTTTACAAAGGCTTTTCCCGAGGCTAAGATAGTATCCTCAGCCAAGGCTTTTGCAATGATGAAAAATTACTTCGGAACAGACTTTTCGGACAGCAGAATAGTTGTCGGAGAAGGTGATACGCTTTCTCTCGGAAAGCATGATCTCGTTTTCGTTACCGCTCCAATGGTACACTGGCCTGAAGTCATAGTAACCTATGATGCTACCGAGAAGGTGCTTTTCTCTGCAGACGGTTTTGGTAAGTTCGGTGCTCTGGATGTTGACGAGCCCTGGGCGGATGAAGCACGCAGATATTATATCGGCATAGTAGGAAAGTACGGTGCACAGGTTCAGGCGCTGCTTAAAAAGGCATCTGCACTTGAAATAGAAAAAATATGTCCGCTTCACGGTCCTGTGCTTACAGAAAATCTCGGATATTATCTTGGTCTTTATAATACCTGGTCAAGCTATCAGCCCGAGGAGGACGGAATAGTAATTGCGTATACGTCTGTATACGGCAACACAAAAAAAGCTGTAAATCAGCTTGCGGAAAAGCTTTCCGCCAACGGATGCCCTAAGGTAGTGGTTCACGACCTTGCAAGATGCGATATGTCTCTTGCGGTGGCGGATGCATTTAAGTACAGTAAGCTGGTACTCGCTACGACAACCTACAATGCGGATATCTTTCCGTTTATGCGTGAATTTATAGATCACCTTACCGAACGCAACTTTTCAAACAGAACGGTTGCTTTCATAGAAAACGGAAGCTGGGCGCCTATGGCGGCAAAGGTTATGAAGGGAATGCTTGAAAAGAGTAAGAACCTTATTTATACCGATACTACCGTGAAGATACTTTCCGCACTTAACGAGGATAGCTCCGCACAGCTTGAAAGTCTTGCTACCGAGCTTTCCAAGGAGTATATAGCTACCAAGGACGAGACAGCGAATAAAAATGATCTTACGGCGCTATTTAACATCGGATACGGTCTTTACGTAGTTACGTCAAACGACGGTAAAAAGGATAACGGTCTTATAGTGAATACGGTAACTCAGGTTACAAATACGCCCAACAGACTTGCAGTTACAATAAACAAGGACAATTATTCTCACCACGTTATAAAACAGACGGGCAAAATGAATATCAACTGCCTCACTGTTGACGCGCCCTTCGCGGTGTTTGAAAAGTTCGGATTTGTCAGCGGAAGAAACGTAGATAAATTTGCCGATTGTACGCCCCTCAGATCTGATAACGGACTTGTCTTCCTTCCCAGATATATAAATTCGTTTATGTCTCTTAAGGTTGAGCAGTATATCGATCTTGATACGCACGGAATGTTCATCTGCTCTGTGACAGAGGCAAGAGTTCTTTCCGACCGTGAAACCATGACGTATTCTTATTATCACAGCAACGTAAAGCCGAAGCCCAAGACAGAGGGCAAGAAGGGATACGTATGTACGATATGCGGATACGTATACGAGGGAAGCGAGCTCCCCGAAGACTTTATCTGCCCGCTTTGCAAGCACGGTGCAGTTGACTTTGAAGAAATAAAATAATTTAATTTACACGGAGGATTTTATTATGTGTGAAAACAGATTTTACATTTGCGAGCATTGCGGTAACATCGTTGGTCTCGTAAAGGACGCAAAGGTTCCGCTCGTATGCTGCGGACAGAAGATGAAGCAGCTTGAACCCGGAACGGTAGAAGCAAGCCACGAAAAGCATATTCCGGTCGTAAAAGTAAACGACGGAATAGTTGAAGTAAATATAGGCTCTGTAGATCATCCTATGACAGAAGAGCACAGCATTACCTGGGTATATCTCCAGACATGCCGCGGTGGACAGAGAAAGTGCCTGAAGCCCGGCGATGCTCCTGCAGTCAGATTCGCTTTGGTTGATGAAACACCTATAGCTGTTTACGCTTACTGTAATCTCCACGGCTTGTGGAAGGCTGATATTGAGTAAATAATAAAGAGAGGTAATATATTATGAAATACGTTTGCGACGTTTGCGGATGGGTATATGATGAGGAGGCAGGACTTCCCGAAAAGGGAATAGCTCCCGGTACAAAGTTCGAGGATCTTCCCGAGGATTTTGAATGCGATCTTTGCGGTGTTGACAAGAGTAACTTCAGCAAGGAAGAGGAATAAGTAAATAAAAAAGCCCTGCACGCGTTTCTCTGTTGTTCTTAACGGAGAATTGTAGGCACTGAATTCGGCAGAGGACTTGTCTTCTCTGCCGATTTGTGTTATAATGAGGCTAACGAAAAAGCCTTCCTCCGGGAGGAAGGTGGCACGCGAAGCGTGACGGAAGGAGCCCGCGTAACTTTGAAGTTTTGATATGTTTTATTGTCACGCATTCTCCCTCACCCGACTTCGTCGGGAGCTCTCCCAAAAGGAGAGCCTTTGGATGCGCTCAACTTTAGGGGTATGGGCTTTGCCCGAAGCTATCGTTGCTTGCAACGCCGTAATACAAAGGCGAAACCGGCGATAAAACAGAACGATAAATAAGAATTTGGAGGTTCATATGTCTATTGATGTATTGATAAAGCAAAGGTTGTTTGGAAACAAAACTATGCCCCTTCAAGTGATTTTGGGGGAACACTTACACTATGGAAACTTTGTGAAAGACCAACTTAATGTAGGAGAATTGGGCGAAACCGAATTTATTGCATATAATCCTAAAAGCATTGGTAGAGGGTTTAGTGTAGTTTGGAATCCTAAGGAGAAAAAGGCAATCGCCCTTCGCCTTCCTCAGCCATCTACAACTCAGGAGTTAAAGGATTTCTATGACGCGATTGAGCGTATGGTAAACCATTGGCATGGCAATTTGGTTGTCGACGGAAGTCGGGTTAGTCTGCCTGATTTTTTGTCCAACTTTGAAAACATAGTCAATTTTAATAATAAAATCCTCAATCACTTTTCACAGCAAATTCTTGATGGGAAATCTGATAAACTTACACTCTATTCTACCATGTGGCCATTAACCATCGGAAAAGAAGAAGCAACCATGTTTATGGAAAATCCTAATTATTATGCAGAATGGCTGCACGAAAAGCAATCTATAAATGTGTATTTCGCATCTCCTGCCGTTTATATTGGTGATAATGGGATTTTTGCAAGGTACATGCTAACCAACAACCTACCCGCAGTGTTCCCATATCATCCTACTGTTCCTTTGGGAACAACAGACCCCGCAACTGGAAAACAGTTGGAATGCAAAGAATGGTTGATTTTGCTTGGAGTTGAAGGGGAAAATGAACCTCTTTGTGAAATGGAGTATTCTAAATTTCTGAGCCTTATTCCAGAAAATAAAAAAAGCAAATATGATGGAAACCATTTTCTTCTTGACGAAATGACAGAAGAAGAAATGAGAGCTTTTTGCTCCTAACAAATCTAAACTATTGTTATCTATCTCAACCAATTCGAGTTTATCAAACAAAAAAACGACCCCGACAGACTTTGAAAATCTGTCGGGGTTATCTCTTTGTTTTCTGCGAATCAATTTATAATTCGTATAATTTCTCCGCTAAGAACATCACACTTTAATGTGTAGGGGCTTTTGTTTTTGACTATTACATAATTTTTTGATAATAAAAAGAACAATTTGTCAACTCAGTGCGTATTTGCTTATAAATGAGCAATAATTATCGCAAAAATGTTATGAATTTTCGTTAAGCTATTGACATTTGTAAAAAAATATTGTATAATATATATGTGTCTTATAACACACAAAAACAATATTTAAAGGAGAAATCATCATGGATAACAACAAGGTCATACGCTTTATTCTTACATTCTTCCTCGGATGGATAGGAAGCCTTATCATCAACCACACATCGCTTAAGCCCGAAGGATACACATCCAAGACAGGCTGGTATCTTATTGCCGGATATCTTACAGCAGGTATTTATTCTCTCGTTGCTTCTATCTTCAACCTCTTCTTTGATCCCGCTAAGGAAAAGAACATCGGTTACAAGAAGGACTGATAGTTTAAAGCTATACATAGCTGAAAAAGACTGCCCGTGGGCAGTCTTTTTTGTTTTTGTTGATTAGTTGGGTGAAACGACCCTCCCGGACAGATATTCCTTATAGACCTCGTCGTTTATAAAGCTCTCACTGTTGAGCATCGGGTTTTCTATGATTCCCGAGCCGCCATCTTCGCTTACCGAGAGAAGGGAGCTTTTGGTCTCACCATGGAAGTTTACTCTCGCATTTCGTATAATTGCATTGAATTTTCCGTTTACGCGGAATGCATTCTCTACACCGTTTTTTGTTGTGTACCACATAATAAACGACTTATCATATATATTGCGAGACTTCGTTGTCATCGAGAATGCAGTGCAGAACTGGTCGCTGTAGCATACGTCGTAGTAGTTGTCTGTCCATCTGTCGTCAAACGCTACACTTGTCAGGAAGTTTTCATCAAGTGCGTTCTCTCCGTTGTAGGTATAGAGCGGATGCAGATTGCGGAATATGTTTCCTCCGCTTTCGGCAAGTATTCCTGTGTGGACGTTTGCTATCCTCATATTTGTAAGGGTGTTGTCGTGTCCTACAAGCCATACGCCTATCGA
Source organism: Oscillospiraceae bacterium (assembly GCA_015064885.1). Lineage (GTDB taxonomy): Bacteria > Bacillota > Clostridia > Oscillospirales > CAG-272 > SIG640. Next base: position 28,415 of record SVRJ01000018.1, on the reverse strand, counting down.
ATCGTGAGCGGCGTTACCTACAATGTTTACGTTGAAGATATCGGCATCCGAGGAACGATTGTTTGCACCCCATTTTATATGTATGCCTACCTTAGTGTTCTTTATCGACACGTGGTGTATACAGGTCTCACGTCCGCTGTCGATAGAAATTCCGTTAGCTATTCCGTTTCCGTCAACGATTCCGCCGGTAAAATAATAGTTGCTGCCGGGAATATATATGCTGTTGTAAGGCTCTGCGGCACCGAGGCGCACCATTGCCTCGTCGCTGCTCCAATCCTTTGAAGCACGAAGTACGGCAAAGGTAGAAAGCTCGAGAGATACTGCGTGTATGGGATTTGCGGGGGTGGATATAGGCTTTGAGAGAAGGTACTCTCCGTCGGGAAAGTAGATCGTTCGGTTAGGATTGCCGAGTATAAGTTTTTGTAGCTCGTCAGACACGTCTTTTCCCGAGTTTGCCTTTACGTAGTCTGTTACTATAATATAATTTTTTCTTTCTTCCATGATTTTTCCTTTCACTGAGAGAGGTGATCGTTATTATAATTATATCTTAAAGCCAGAGGTTTGTCAATATAAATAAAATGTTTTTTCTTGATAATCTATTGAAAGAAATGATTTTGTGTGGTATAATATAATCAGCGGAGGACTTTCCGCAGTTAATACGTTAAAAATACGATCGGAGCATGAATTATGAAGGTCTGTATTATAGGAGCATGCGGACATAGCAAGCAAGCATATAAATATCTTAAGACAAGATCGGATACAGAGCTTTGCGGTATAGCAAGAGGAAGTGAATATGAGGCTTCACCCGATAGCTTTGACACGTCAATGCCGCTCTACGATGATTACACGGAGATGCTTGATAGCATTCATCCCGATCTTGCGATCGTCTCCCCGGTTTTCGGTCGGACGGGAAAGGTTATAATTGATTGCGCAAAAAGAGGAATAAACGTCTTTTCGGAAAAACCGGTCGCTTCGTCTGTCGAAGAGCTTGAGAATGTAAGAAGGGCTGTCGATGATAGCGGGATACGCTTTTGCGCTATGCATTATCTCAGATACTCTCCGGCGTTTTATCATGCTGCAAGAATGGTCAAAAACGGTGAGATAGGAGACGTTAAGCTGATAAGTGCACAAAAAAGCTATAAATACGGTACGCGTCCGTCATGGTATTCAAATAGAGAGCTTTACGTAGGCACGATACCTTGGGTAGGGATACACGCAATAGATTGGATATACCATTTCAGCGGTAAACGCTTTCTTTCGGTAGCTTCTCAAAGTGTTGGCGAAGCCCCCGAAATGGCGGCATTGTGTCAGTTCGAAATGGAGGGTGACGCGATAGCCTCTGTAAATATTGATTATTACCGTCCAAAGGGTGCACCTACACACGGAGATGACAGAGTGAGATGTGTCGGCAGCAATGGAATTATAGAGGTAACCGACGGAAAAATAACAGTAATAAACGAAAGAGGATCAAAAACATTCGAGCCGAGAGAAGCTCCCGAGCTCCTTGAAGAATTTATCGAAGGCCGTGCGCCTATATCTGCAGACGAGATCTTTTATCTTACAAGGGTATCTCTTCTTGCACGAGACTCAGCAGACAAAAAAGAAAAAATAATGATAGTGGAGTAAAAGCATGAAAGTACTTCTTGTAGGGGCAGGCGGATATGCCTCCGGATACGTAAAGCTCCTTCTCTCAAAAAAGATCCCGAACCTTGAATTTGAAGGAATAGTAGATCCGTATATAGATTTCGCAAAAGAAAAAGAAGCAATTATTAAAGCGGAAATACCCATATATTCTGCAATGGATGAATTTTATCGCGAGCATAATGCTGATCTTGCCGTTGTGTGCACGCCTACGTATCTTCACCGTGAATGCAGTATAAACGCACTTTCTCACGGGTCGTACGTGCTTTGTGAAAAGCCGGTTGCACCTACACTTTCAGAGGCGAATGCCATGCTAAGTGCTGAAGCTGAATACGGTAAATGGATAGCAATAGGCTATCAGTGGTCATTTTCGGATGCAGTGCAAGAGCTTAAACGTGATATCATAGATGGAAAGCTCGGAGCACCTGTATCTCTGAAGACGGCAATAAGCTGGCCGAGAGACAAGGCATATTACGGCCGAGGAACGGGATGGGCAGGAAGAATATCAAAGGACGGAGTTATGATACTCGATTCAATTGCTTCAAATGCCTGCGCTCACTATATACATAATATGCTGTTTGTGCTCGGAGACGAGATGTCGCTCAGCACAAATATAAGCTCGTTTAACGCAGAATGCTACAGAGCTAACGATATAGAAAATTTTGATACGTGCTCGATACTGATGAAGACCGAAAAGGGCGTGCCGCTTTATTTTATTGCTTCACATGCGACCGATAAAAAGCGCGATCCGGAATTCATCTACTCGTTTGAAAAGGCAACCGTTACATACTCAAAGGATGACGGACCGTTTATTAAGGCTGTTTTTGATGACAAGCGCGAAAAAATATACGGAGATCCTTTTGAAGACAATTTTAAAAAGCTTTCCGATTCGATCCTGGCAATAGAAAAGGGAAGCGTGCCCATCTGCACGGTCAGAACCGCAATTCCTCATGCAAGCCTCATAGAGGATATTTACCGCAAGGCGGAAATAAAAGAATTTCCGCGCGAAAGAGTAGTTATCAGTGAGGAAAGGAATGCAGTGACCGTAAGGGGACTTTTTGATGATATGTATAAAGCATACGGCAAAACCGCGATGCTTTCTGAAATTTAAAATTATTACGTGAGGTTAAAAATGACTGAAGTAAAAGGATACGTAACTTACGAGGATTTTGGAGCTAAGGGCGACGGAATAACAGACGATATGCCGTCAATAGTCGCATGCCACGAATACGCAAATCTCCACGGACTTGAGGTTCGCGGAGATGACGGTGCAAATTACTATATTGGCGGAAAGAACATTACCGCCGTTATCAAAACGAACGTTAACTGGGGAAAAGCGAAATTTACTATAGATGACAGAGAAATAGAAAACAGAGGACAAAACTGCTTTTGGATATCTTCGGATTCGAAAGCGTTTACACCTAACATTTCGTCATTGAAAAAAGAGCAGAAAAAAGTAGACCTTGGCATTGGCGGAAGCTATTTTGTCTCTGTCTTTGACGATACGAGACGGGTATATATCCGCAAGGGTCTGAATATGGACAACGGAAGAGCCGCAAGCGATTGCTTTGTTGTTTGTGAAGATGGAACTGTCGTAGGAGATATCAACTGGAATTATGAAAGGATAACGAGCGCAGTAGCAATATCCACCGATGATAAGCCTATTGTCGTAGAGGGTGGAATATTCACTACAATAGCAAACTGTGCTCCGTCCTTCTATAATTATCATTCAAGAAATATACGCATCAACCGCTCGCACGTAACGGTTAAGGATATTACATATTACGTTACCGGCGAGGGCGACCACGGTGCACCGTACAGTGGCTTTCTCTCTATTGATAATTGCTATGACGTTGTATTGAAGGATTGCCTGCTTACGCCGCATTTTACCTACAGAACAGAGAGTAAGATCCCCGGGGAGTACGTTTCTATGGGAACCTATTCTATCAGTATAAGCGCGGCAGTTGATATAAAGCTTTTGAATATAAATCAGACGATAGATATAACCGATAACAGATATTGGGGTCTCATGGGAACTAATTTTTCTAAAAAATTTTATATGGAAAACTGTGAGATATCAAGATACGACGCGCATATGGGCGTGACTGATTGTGTTATAAAAAACTGCAAGCTGGGATATATGGGTACAAATCTTATAGGCTTTGGTGAATGCGTCATAGAAAATACTACCTTCTGTTCCTCAAGAACGGTTTCACTCCGAAGCGATTACGGTTCTACGTTTTGCGGTAAGCTTATAATGCGTAATTGCAGATGGATACCGCTTGGAGCAAAAGACGGAAGAGTATTTGAGGCGATCCAAGCGCGTAATTCGGGAACGCACGATTTCGGATATACGTGCTATATGCCGCGTGAGATAGTGATAGACGGCCTTCTGATAGAGGATGAGCATATAAATGCCGAGGCTCTCTCTTACTGCATACTTCCGGAATACGACAGCGCTTATGAAGAGGGAAGACCGTACGAATACCAAACCGCAGAAAAGGTCACAGTCAGAGGCGTATATGCAAAAAGCGGACGGAAAGTAGTGCTTTGCAGAAATGAAAAGCTCTATCCGCATATCACCGATTACGATATGCAATGAAATTTTCAAGAAAGCCTCTCGTCTTCGTATTCAAAGAAAGTTTACAAAAAAATATTTGTATAAGTATTACACAATTGTTGACATTTCAACAATCGTGTGATATAATAAAGTCGAACTTGTTGATATATCAACAGTTAAAAAGGAGCGAGTGATGAAATCAAGATTTGAAACGTTTACCGTTCTTATAGCAAAGATCAACAGAAATATAAGGAGGATAAAGAATCTCGAAATGGCTGACTACGAGCTCAGAAGTCAGCACAGTTCCTGCCTTTACTATATTTATTCTTTTGAATCGCTTACCGCGGCAGACCTTTGCGAAAAAACCGAGGAAGACAAGGCAACGGTATCACGTGCGCTTAACTATCTGGAAAAGAACGGCTATATTATCTGCGAAGCAAAATCGGCAAAGAGGTATAAAAGCCCTATACTTCTTACCGAGAAGGGAAAGGAAGTTGCGCAGAAGATAACAGAAAAGATAGACAGAGTTCTGAGCGAATCCGGAGAAGGACTTACCGAGGAGGAGCGCGCGGCATTTTACCGCTATCTCGGTATTATAAGTGACAATCTCGACCGTATAGGTAACAAGCTCGGTTGATATTTTAATAATAAAACTTGAAAGGATGTTATCACTATGAACAGAACGGACAAAAAATATGAAGCGTTGTTTACCCCTTGGAAGATAGGCAACGTTGAAATTAAAAACCGTATCGTAATGTGCCCTATGGGAGGAACCTCTCTTTTCGGTTGGTTTGAGCTCGGCGGATGCCATTTCGATAATGAAGCCGCAAAGCTCTTTTTAGAGAGAGCAAATAACAACGTAGGACTTATCATTCCGGGTATTGCGCCCTTGCGCGATACGTTCTGGGGAAAATGGCTCTGGCAAAATCCGAAAATGTTTGATGAGCTTAAGGTGTTTATGGATGAGATACATAAGACCGGAGCAAAGCTGTTTGTTCAGCTTACTGCCGGAATGGGACGCTCGTGGGCGATTACAGAGCTTGTAGCCCCTCTCCATAAAAACAAATTTACAAGAGCTTTGGTAAAGCCTATTATAGATACCTCTCATGAGCTTGCATGCCCCAGTCCTCAGCCTTCAAGATGGGCTCACGATATTATATGCCCCGAAATGACTGTAGAGCAGATACACGAGATAATCGAGGCCTTCGCAAAGACGGCTAAGCTATGTAAGGACGCGGGCGTCGACGGCGTTGAGGTTCATGCCGTTCATGAGGGTTATCTTCTTGATCAGTTTGCTATAGAATTCTTTAATAAGAGAACGGACGAATACGGAGGAAGCTTTGAGAATCGCTATCGCTTTGCTGCTGAGGTGGTAAAAGCCATCAAGGAGTCATGCGGAGACGACTATCCCGTTTCACTCCGCTATTCTGTGGAATCCAAGATGAAGGGCTTCTGCGAGGGCGCTATGCCGGGCGAGAAATATACCGAGGTCGGAAGAAATATGGAGGAATCCGAGAGAGCTGCAAAATATCTTCAGGATATGGGCTATGATATGCTTAATGCGGACAATGGTACGTATGACTCATGGTACTGGGCACATCCTCCTATGTATATGCCCGAGAACTGCAATCTCGAGGACGTTTCACACATCAAAAAATTCGTTGACATCCCCGTAGTTTGCGCCGGAAGAATGGATGCAGAGGTGGGCGCAAAGGCGATTGAAGACGGAAAAATCGATGCTGTGGGAGTCGCACGACAGTTCCTTGCAGACCCCGAATGGGTGACAAAGCTTATAGAGGACAGAGTGGAAGATATAAGACCCTGTATCTGTTGTCATAGCGGATGCTTTAATTTCTCCTCATCAAAGGGGCACGCCAATACCCAGGACCTTACCGATACTATGGGACTTGCGCGTTGTGCTCTTAATCCTGAAACCATGCAGTCAAAGAAGTACTACGTAAAGCCTGCGGCAAAGGCTAAGAACATTGCCGTTATCGGTGGCGGTATAGGCGGTATGGAAGCGGCAATACTCTGTGCGAAGAGAGGTCATACGGTAACCCTCTATGAAAAGAGCGACAGACTCGGAGGTGTATTTGTTGCGGCTGCTGCCCCCTCGTTTAAGGAAAAGGATCGTGCGCTTATAAAGTGGTATGAGCGAGAGATAGGACGTTATCCCTCGATAACTGTTAAAATGAATACTGCGGTAAGCGACGTTGGATCTCTCGGAGCTGATGAGGTTATCGTTGCAACCGGAGCTACCGCTAAGCGTCCTCCGATCGTTGGTGTAGACAAAACCGTTGATGCAATAGATTACCTTCTTGGAAATAAAGCGGTAGGAGACAATGTTACGGTTATAGGCGGCGGACTTACCGGATGCGAGATCGCATACGACCTTTATCTTAACGGAAAGAACCCCACGATCATAGAAATGCAGGATGACCTGATCACCGCAAAGGGAATATGCCTTGCAAATACAAGCTATCTCCGTGATTTCTTTAAGACCAATAAGGTTCCTGTTCACCTTGAGACAAGCGTTTCCGAGGTGAATGAGAATGGTGTCACGGTTAAGCACAAGGACGGATCGTCAGAATTTATTCCCTCCGATTCGGTTATACTTTCCGCAGGATACGTTCCCGCTCCGATAACAAATAAAGGCGTGCACGTTGTAGGTGACGCAAAAGCGGTCGGAAATCTTCGCACAGTTATATGGGGCGTTTGGGACGTATGTATGAAACTCTGATTTTTGATAAGGAGAAAAAAAGATGATATTAACACAAGAACAGCAGGCTATACTTGACGGAGCCAAGGGCGAAACTCTGGCAAAGGTAATGAAAACGATAGTTATGTACGGAGATGCGTTTGAGGCTGAAAAGCTTGTACCGATAACGTCAAAGTACAATCACCTTGTTACCTCCTTCGGCCTCAAGGTAATGTCCCCCGTATACGATCTTATGCAGCAGCTTCTCGACGCGGGAGTTGCGTCCGGACAGAAATTCTCTGTAGACCCCCGCCCGCTCGATAAAAACGTTCCGGCAAATTTTTTGCAGAATCTCGTTTTTAATAAATTCATGTATACAAAGCAGGATTTCTATGAGGCTCAGCTTGAGAAGCTCGGTCTTATGGAAAAGGATGCATTCAGCTGTACGTGCTACATGGACGAGGTAGGAAACAAGCCGCAGAAGGGTGACGTCCTTTCATGGGCGGAATCGAGTGCGGTCGTATATGCAAACTCGGTGCTCGGTGCAAGATGCAACCGAAATTCGGGTATTATCGACATCATGGGATCTATAGTGGGCTACGTTCCGTATTTCGGTCTGCTTACAGATGAAGGAAGAAAAGCATCGTGGGTAATCAAGGTGGAAACAACAAAGATGCCTGAGGCTCAGCTTCTCGGTTCTGCTATAGGCATGAAGGTAATGGAGGACGTTCCATACGTTATAGGCCTTGATAAATGGATAGGAAACGAGCTTACCGACTCTGCTTGCGCATATCTTAAGGATTTCGGCGCCGCCACCGCATCAAACGGGGCAGTAGGTCTTTATCATATAGCAAACCTTACCCCCGAAGCACTTGAACTTGGTGAAAGTCTTATTCTTGAAAACGCAAAGGAATACGTTATTGACGATGCCGAGCTTGAAAGAGTGAAAAACAATTATCCCGTCGTTTGGAAGGATCCCGATGCTGCTCCCAAGCTTTGCTTTGTCGGATGTCCTCATCTCTCTCTTGAGCAGTTGAAGTGTTGGACCGAAAATATCGAAAAGGCGTTGAGCGAGGCAGGAAAGAAGAAGGTAGTTATTCCCACCGTATTTACCGCGGCTCCCAAAGTACTCGAAGCATTTGAAAAAACAGAATATGCGGAAAGGCTCAGGTCTACAGGTGTTATAACCTCTTATATATGCCCTCTTATGTATATGAACAATCCGCTTTGCAAGAAGATGCCTGTTATAACGTCTTCGAACAAGCTTCGTACCTATACAAGCGCAAGATATTATACCGACGGTGAAATATTGAACGCTATTACAAAGGGAGGTAAATGAAATGAAACAGTTTAAAGGAAGAGTTGTTACGCCGGGTGAGGTAACTGCCGAGGCTGTAGTTACAACAGAAGGATTCAACACGCTTGCATCATTCCAGATGGCTCTTCAGTTTGGAGACAAGGAAGTAAAATGCGGAGACCAGAATAATAAGGAGCTTCACGGTAAGCCTCTTATAGGGAAAGCACTGTGCCTGCCGCAGACTATCGGCTCTACTACCGGAGGTCTTGTTCTTTACTGTGCATGCGCAATGGAGAAGAACCCTGCTTGTATGCTTTTCTCAAACCATATAGACTCACTTGCGGCTGCGGGAGCTATTCTCGCTGACGTATGGGTGGACGGAGTGACCATGCCGGTCATCGACTCCCTCGGAGATGAATTCATAAGCTACGTCAAGGACGGAATGAAGATCACCGTAAAAGAAAACGGTATCGTTGAGGTAGACTGATAAATATCAATAAAAAGCCCGTGCATCACAACAAGGTCGATGCACGGACTTTTTATTTTAATATCAGTCTTTTCTTTTTCTGAGGAGGTATTCGTCGAGTCGCTCTTTCATGTTATCGGGAATCTCTCTTGATACGGGGCAGAGCTTTGCATTAGACATACGCGAAACAAATGCGGTGATAAATTCAATATCCTTTTGCATATGCTCAGCCTTCATCACCTTTAGCGTGTCATAGCGATTGTGTATAGTTGCGGTTCCGCTCGGCGAAGATCTTGCAAATGAAACGGAAGGAACTCCATTGTCGGAGAAGGGAGTGGAATCGCTTGAATAAACGCCTTGATAGGGCTTTACCTGAAAGCCGCATTCCTTTCCCATATAGCCTATATAGTCTACAAGAGCCTTTTCACTTGTACAGCAAGCAATAAATTTACCCATGATACAACCGATCATGTCGAGATTTACGTTGAGAACGATTCCGGAGAGCTCTTCAGCGTGATCTGCACAGTATGCCTTTGCTCCGAGAAGGCCTCTTTCCTCGCTTCCGCACCATACGAAGCGGAGAGAGTATCTGTGTGCGTTCTTTGAAAAATATTCTGCCATGGAGAGAAGACCTATAGAACCCGACATATTATCGTATGCGCCCTGAGAGAGTGAGGTGGAGTCGTAATGCGCGGTAAGAAGGATGGTATCGCTTATTTCCCCGGGAATATCAAGAATCACGTTTCTTGACTTTCCTACGTACTCATCCTGTTCTATCTCTATTTTTGCAGACTTTGAATCGCAGTTTATGATCTCTATAGCATCCTTTACGTTTATACTTACACCAAGTAGCTTTTCACCCTTTGAAAAGTAAGAGCGGAGCTCCTTCTGATCTATATCATTGTCGCTGTAATTCGCATTTCCTGTGTATGTGATAAATCCAAGAGCACCGTTTTCTATTATGTCACGGTAGCGCCAGTATCCAAGCCCTCCGTCGAGCATAACTATCTTTCCCTTGCACTGCATAAGAGAATATTTGTCAGCGTCGGTGAGGTAATAAAGGTCGGCCTCTACCTCTCCCGAACCGCAACAAAGATATCCCTTGCAGGCTATCTGCTTTCCGTCTACGGTGAGTGTAGCCTTTCGGATATCAGCCATATTTACGTCAAACTCTTCTATTGTAGCCGCAAGCCCCGTTTCCGCACAGATGCCTTTTATGTATTCTGCCGCGCGAAGCTCCTCCGAGCTTCCTCCCGTACGGACGTATGCGGTGTCCTTGAAAATCTGCATGATCTTTTCCGAGTTCATTTTTATACCTCTCTTTCAAGTGTAGATCTATATGTTACAGTGAATATATTATAGCATAAAAAGAGGCATAAGTCAAGTGTGAATATATACGGAGATATAACTTTATATGAAATTGCGATGTATTTTGTTCGTATGATATTTATTTTGTTTTATTATAAAAATGCCCTCGGTTCGATATTTGACCAAGAGCGCAGATTATTGATATGCCGCCTTCACAAGCATAAAAAAGGCAGTACCAAAGCCCGAAAAGCGAATGATACTGCCGAGGTGCAGGGAACAGACGTAAATCTGAATGAAGGCACCTTCATTGAATATTTTTTTACTTTATGATTAAACGTGTCTTTTGAAATTTCCGAAGACCTCGCTCACCTTTTCAAAGCTTGCGAAGGTATCGGGATGCCCTTTAATGATCTTCATCATTTCACCGATCTGGCGCTTATTGATAATACATACTAACATATATTTGTCCGTATCAGAATACATTCCGTGAACCTGGATACTCGTAACGCCATGATGCAAGCGATTTATCAGCTCCTTGGATAACAGCTCGGGATCGTTTGTAACGATTTCAAATTTATAACCGTTTTTAATTCCGCTAAGACCGTGATCTACAATAATATTGGCGATAAATAGGTTAAGCAGTGTACAAATAACGGGAGTTACTTTCATCCCGTATACAAAGAATGCAATAAATACGACACAGGTGTCCATGATGAAAGAAACGTACGCAATATTCATCTCGGGCTTCATTTTTTTGATCAGTGCGGATATACCGTAGGTGCCACCGCTGGCACCAAAGCGTTTAAGCATTAAAGAGAAGCCGAATCCGGATATTACTCCGGTTGCGATGCAGGCGAAAACGATATTGAAATCCTCGTGGTTGTTTGCGAGGCAGTAAGGCTTTGCACCGAGCAGCTCGTAAAGACGGGGAATAAAGGATTGAACGACCATATACAAGCTTAAAATTACACCGAGCTTCTTGTCGATCAATGCGCTGACCAGGATAAAGATCGGTAAATTAAAAGAGACCATTAAAATTGACCAGCTTATTCTGTTGGCAAGCAGATGGTGAGTGATCGTTGCAAGTCCTCCGACACCTCCGGGAGCAAATCCGTTGCTGTTCTGAAAGAAATAATATGCGCTTCCAACAATGATTCCGGCCGCTGTCGCGCACAATATATCGAGTATAAGATTTTTTATGTCGCTTTTTTTCTTCTTCATAAAGTCAGCTCCTATGCAATTGTATTAATATATTAATATAGAGCGTAAAAAAATCGGTAACAGAAAGCCTTGAAAACATAATGCTTCCAAGGCTTACTATGGTGCGGGTAACAGGACTTGAACCTGCACGAAGTCGCCCTCACTAGAACCTGATGGTTACGTCACCTCGGTGAAATTTTGCTTACAAGATGTTGTTGTGAATTACCTTTTTGTAATCCGAAGGAGTTGATCCTGTTTGATCGTGAAATTCACGGCCAAATGCTCGCGTTGAGGAGAAACCACACATTTCACCTATCTCGGAAATGCTCTTTGATGTGGTTTTTAATAATTGTTTACTTTCAAGGATTCGTAAGCAGTTTACGTATTGTCTAAAAGACATTCCGGCTTTTCTTTTGAAAAATTTTGAGATATAGGCATAATCGTATCCTACTGCAATAGCGGCATCTCGTAAAAGGCACTGATCGCGAAAATGATTGTCCGCGTAAATAAGGAGAGAAACAAAGAGATTATCTCCAAGATTGTCTGATCTCTCGACGTATTTGCGATCATTTTCAAATTCACCGCAAATGAAATAAGCCACCGATTTTTTATGATAAATATTGTCTATCTCAAGATTTTCGGATAAATCACAGGTAAATTGATTGTTGACAGGGATCCTGCTTTTGTTTTTCTTGTAAAATGATGAGACCATTTCGGGTGAAAAAATAGACATCTGTATGTTTCCATTCTCTATGCAGGTATACGAGTGAGGTTGAAGAGGGAAAACAAGGACTGCTTCTCCGCTTTTGAGAATATATTTTTGATTCTCTATCCATATTTCGGTAGAGCCATGGATCTGTTTAAAATATTCAAATGAGCGGTGAATATGGATAGGAAAGCTCATGTGGTTGCACTTCCACAGCTTAAATTCATTTTCACTTAAGGAATGTTTGGATTCAAAGAACAAGACATACCTCCCAAAAGACTAATTTTGTCTATTATTATACTACAATTTGTGTTTCATTTCAAGAGGGAATATGTTAAAATTATATTGTAGATAAAGCTTTTGGAAAGGAGTATGAAAACAATGAAAAAAGCATTGATCTTTTGGGGCGGATGGAATGGACACGAACCCGAAAAGGTTTCGCAGAGATTTGAAAGAATCCTTGAACGGAACGGATTTTTGGTGGAGCGCTGTGAGGGTATGGAGTGTCTCGCAAGCGCTGAGCATCTTCTGACGTACGATCTTATAGTTGCCTGCGTTACGATGAGCACATTACCGCGTGAGTACGAGAAAAACATATCGTATGCCATCAGCCGTGGAGTAGGATTGGCGGGCTGTCACGGAGGAATGTGCGACGCTTTTCGTAATTCAACGGAATGGCAATTTATTACGGGTGGTCAGTGGGTCAGTCATCCGGGCGGAGATGGTATTACTTATACTGTAAATATACATCACGGATCAAGTCCGATCGTTGAAGGAATAGATGATTTTGAGGTCGTCTCGGAGCATTACTATCTTCATATTGATCCCTCTATCGAGGTACTTGCCACAACGAGATTCCCTCTTGTTAATTATTATCACGCCGCCAATAAGCCTGTTGATATGCCCGTCGCCTGGACGAAATATTGGGGACTTGGCAGAGTTTTTTATTGTTCTCTCGGACATCACGACGACGTATTTGACGACTCGCCCTCGGCAAACGTTCTTATGGAAAGAGGAATGCTTTGGGCGGCGGAAGGGAAAGCGTATGCGGAAGAACAGCTTTTTGGTGCTGAAAGGTATGATAATACCGCAAAAATGTATTGATTTGAGGAGGAAAGGATTATGTTAAACGTTGGAATGGTAGGCGTTGGATGTATCAGTGGAATTTACCTCGAAAATTTTGCCAACGCCTTTAAAAACGTAAAGCTTGTAGCCGTTTGCGACCTTATTCGAGAGCGGGCAGAGAATGCTCAAAGAAAGTACGGTATCTCGAAACTCTACGATACTATGGAGGAGTTGTTCGCAGATCCTGAGATAGATGTCGTTCTTAATCTTACTCGTCCGTACCAGCACTTTGAGGTGTCTAAAGGGGCGCTTCTGGCAGGTAAGCACGTGTACTCCGAAAAGCCATTGGGAGCTGATTTTGAAGAGGGAACAGAGCTTGTAAGAATTGCAAAGGAGCGTGGCTTGTGGATAGGCGGAGCTCCCGATACCTTTATGGGAGCGGGCATACAGACCTGCCGTAAATTTATTGATGAGGGGCGACTGGGAGATGTTATAGGCGGAAGGTGTGTTATGGCGCACCGTGGCGTAGAAAGCTGGCATCCTGATCCTGATTTTTACTATCAAAGAGGGGGAGGACCACTTCTTGATATGGGTCCTTATTACATTACAGCTCTGATCAATTTGCTGGGAGAAGTCAAAAAAGTATACGGTACATCACGTACTACATTCGACGAACGTTTGATTACAGCCAAGCCTCACGAGGGAGAAACGATAAAGGTTAGTGTTCCGACTCACTACGAATGTTTACTGACTTTTACTTCGGGAGCGACTGTTTCGTTTATGACAACGTTTGATACGTACGATGCAAAACAGGCAAACATACAGCTTTACGGTACGAAAGGTAATCTTTATGTTCCTGATCCAAACTGCTTTGGCAGTCAAAAGGGAATGCGTTTTCTTAACGGAACAACAAAAGAGGAAGAAGAACTTTCCCTTGAATTTGATTATAGCGAAAATTCCCGTTGCCTTGGACTTGCAGATCTTGCCGCGGCAATTGAACAGGGACGTCCCCCACGTGCGTCCTATCTTCAGACGTATCACGTGCTTGAGGTTATGACGGGCGTTATGAAGAGTGCAGAAACAGGTATGCCTTACGAGATGATCACTCATTTCGAGCGTGAAGCTCCGATGGATCCGTTACTTCCTCATGGAATACTTTGAATAATAAATAAAAACAGGTAGGCAATTGCCTACCTGTTTTTGGTGCGGGTAACAGGACAAATTGAACTGGATTTGTAAGCAAATCCGCAAGTTTGTCTTGACGGACACGGTCCGTCATTTGCTCCCGCAAACCGCCAAACGTTGCCTGCTACCAACGCCTTTGGCGTTGAGCAGATTCTGCGTAGCCGATTACTCATACCAACAAAAAAAGAGAGCCGAAGCTCTCTTTTGGTTGGTGCGGGTAACAGGACTTGAACCTGCACGAAGTCGCCCTCACTAGAACCTGAATCTAGCGCGTCTGCCAATTCCGCCATACCCGCGAATGAATAATGCAAAATGCAAAATTGTTTCATCCTTTAATTTTTACACGGAGTGAGGTCTCCGAGGCGGTGCTTACTTTTCAGATAAATCTTACTTATTCAGCATAATTCCGCGATATTTATAAAAACGCATTTCTGCGGTTTTATCTTTTGTATGGAATATTTTTACCTTTAAGAAATTCCAAAAGTTCATCGGGACATCCCGCCTCAAACCCCGATTTGTCTAATATATAACCTTGATGCTTTGATATGAAAAGGTATATATCACACTTCGATTCCATCACCTTTATTATGGATGAATAATTTAACTCGGAGGATTCGGTTCCGTTTTTATTTGTTGCTGATAATTTAAAGGTGTCTTCTTGAAATTCAAAAAGAATATTGGTATTTAATCCAACCGCCTTATTGACAGTAAACCGTGGCAAAACAAAACAACAAAAAATATACGTTACATCAAGAAGTACGATAAGTGAAAAGCCAAGCAAAATAGTGGAATTGTATATACCGAGAGCAAGAGTCATCGCAAATGAACCCGAAGCCAAAACAGCGCACACGATCATAAGCACCCAAAAAAATCTTTTTTTGAGTATGATAAAATTATTAAACCTTATCAACCGCTCTTTATCATAAACCGTTCGGTTTGAGAATTTCATGCATGATCCTCCTTTTTGCAGCAACTACACCAAGGTGTCGTTACCTGAATCTAGCGCATCTGCCAATTCCGCCATACCCGCGTTTGAAGTTGAATTTCAAGCCTAATTATTATATCATATTTCGGTCATTTTGTCAATAGCTTTTTGCTAAAATTTATTTTGCACCCGATAAATAGATAAGGCAGGGAGGATCCCCTGCCTTATTTACAATAGTTTTAATGTAGGTAAAATGCCCTGGCCTTGTAGAATGCACGATCCGAAAATACGTATTCTGTTTTAACGAACGTACCCGACTCGTTTTTGGTGAAAACTGCAAGAGTATCTGTATTGTGCGACTTGAATACGTTTGTTGCCGCTGTGCGCAGTATCCTTCCGTCGGGAAGGACGCAAATGCATTTTACCGATTTAGCGTTGATAACGTTTCTGCCGTCGAAGTTTGATATTACCTTGTTTTCGTATTTGTTAAAATGGTTTACGGACGAGTTCGAGAACCAGAAGATACCGTTTTGATTCGGATCTGCGGAAAGATCGTGACCGCCCGCGCTGATTTTTCCACCGAAGCCTTCTATTCTTGTCATCACAGGTTTCTCGGGGCTTCCCGAAATTTCGTAAGCTACTATTTCATTCCCTCCGAGAGCCCACAGAACCCCGAATTCGTTGTCCCAGTGAACACCGTGTGCACTGACAAGTTCATCGCTAATGTATTTTGAAGATAAATTTCCGTTTTTATCAGTGTAATATAGGCGTATCTCGTTTTTTTCGGTATTTCCGTTGCCGGAGAGAGCGCATGCGACAAGGCCGCTCGGCAGATAATCTATAGAGTGGGGGCCGTATCCCGAAGCATTCGTTTCCCATATCTTTCGACCGGACGGGTACTCGGCTATCCCCATAAAACCACCGGATGAACTTACGCAAATTATATACGTATTCAGTATCTCACTGTATCTGAGCTTGATGTCGTCTATCTGGTAGTTGAATCCTGCGCCCGAAAATCCGTTGCTTCCGTTGGGGACCCATTCCCAGATGACAGCGTCCTTTGACGTAGGGTCTTTTGCGTCGAGGTCAAAAATTACCGCTTTTTTATTAAGCTGATCACACATGGCAACCGGCGTCTTTCCGTCAAGAGAGGAGTGGAGCGGATACGAGGGCAGAGACATTTTCTTTACCTTTAGCTCGGGTGTGATGCTTGCATTTCCTTGATTTTCATTTGAAAGTGAAGAGATGAGCTCTCGCGAGGCATAGAGGAGGGTACGCTTTCCTGCTCGCACTGTTAAGCCTGACTCGTCCTTTTCAAAGGAGTATTCGTCATCGGATAGGTTATCCGAGGAGTAAAGAAGCCTGATATGCGGGATGCTTGATGCGTTCTTTTCATTGATGATATTTATTACGTGACCGCTTTCTTCGCGTATCTTGTCTGCTATTATGTTCGCTGCATGCTTTGTTATTGCATCCGCATTGTTTGGTATAACGATCTCGTATTCCGAGATGCTTTTATCAAACAATGTGATATCGCTTCTTTTATATTCGCCGGCGTGAGTGCTTATGATACCCACGTCAAGAGTAAGCGCGGGATCGTTGTCGGAAAGATATTTTTTTATGAAAAACTCCACCGCATTTTGTGTAGCGGAACCCGATCCGCCGAGTATTATAATGCGGCTTGGTGTTGCGGCAATGACATAGTCGTCGCATTTGAGCCCGCTTGAATATTCTTG
Organism: Oscillospiraceae bacterium; assembly: GCA_015064885.1. Classification (GTDB taxonomy): domain Bacteria; phylum Bacillota; class Clostridia; order Oscillospirales; family CAG-272; genus SIG640. Next base: position 11,628 of record SVRJ01000018.1, on the reverse strand, counting down.
ACTCTCCGAGCGATTGGTAATCCCTATAAGTATCTCGTTTGTATCTGTAGGAACATCTTCCTCTTTTCTTGCCCAGTCATCCTTTATTTTGATATCAAGACCGCATTCGCCAAATGCCAGCTTGAGGCTTGACGCAGCACTAACAGTCGCAGAATCGCATTTTTCGGGGCGCACGATAGTGAAAGAAGATATATTTTCTTTCGTCAGGTTAATGCTTGTTTTTTCCGTAATCTCATCGCTTGAGCCCGACGCGGTCGTTGATTCATTATTTACAGAGTCATTTCTGCACGAGGCGACGAGGCATAAACATATAACAAGCAGGACGAGAAGCGAGATGATCTTATATCTCTTCATTTTTATTCCTCCGAAAATTTTGTTTTGGATGCTGAAATTATTATAGCATATCTGCTCCGTTTTGTCAATGCTTTTAAGATAGAAGCAGATATTATATGAAAAACAAAAAAGCTCGTCATAGACGAGCTTTTTAGTGGTGCGGGAAACGGGACTTGAACCCGTACGGTGTGAACCACACGCCCCTCAAACGTGCGCGTCTGCCAGTTCCGCCACTCCCGCGTATTGCTTTTCACAACATATATATTATACCACAAAACAATTCGTTTGTCAATAGGGTTTTTAAAAGTTTTTTGTTTTTGCGGAATGTTTTTTCGAATTTTAATAAAAAACAAAAAGCTCATCGCAGAAGAGCTTTTTGTTATGGGAGATGTAATTGCAGATAACTCGGTTATGAGATCAAACGGGTATTATTGTATGTAAAATTTAAATATTTCTTTTGCAAAGCCAAGAGCAGACGGTACGTTTGCATCGAGCCATTCAATCACCTTTTGTATATCTGCCGTGCTCAGATCTCCGATGTGAGTGTAAACACTTCCTTCCGCAACCGATTTTCCGATAGCGATATAAGCGCTGGCATGATCACCGACAGCCGCATATTTTCCGATCGCGAGCGCTCCCGTTGAGAAGCATCCTACAGAAAGAGCACCGAAGGATATAAGCCCTACACTGATCGCACCTGCCGCAAACAGACCGAGAGCGATCGAGCCGACCGCGAGAAGGCCGGCAGAGAACACGCCTGCGGAAATCAAGCCGAGTGATAAAAGCCCAATTGAAATTACTCCGAGTGAAAACAAGCCAAACGAAAAAACACCTCTTGAGATCAGACCGAAGGAAAATACTCCTCTCGCCTTAAATCCGATTGCAAAAAATCCGTGTGCATTTTTGCCGATATGGTAAAGCGGCATACCGAAAATCATTTTCTCGCTTTTGCGTTCGCAAAATTGTTTTTTGAATTTATCCCAAAATGTTTCGCTCTCCTTAGGTTCGATACCTTGCTTTTCGGTAATATCATCGTTTAGCAGATAATCCATTGAGCATTCAAAGAGCCTTCCCATTTTGATGAGCTTATCGGTTTCCGGGTAGGCTATATCCGACTCCCATTTGCTGATGGATTGGCGTGTAACGCCGAGAATCTCTGCAAGCTGTTCTTGTGTATAATTGTTTTCTTTTCTGAGTTTTGATATCTTTTCGCCAAGTGTCATGATCTTCTCCTTACGTTTTATGATGTTGTCTTGCCACTATTATAACACACAAACAGAAAACATACCACCAATTTGGTGTTTCTTTATGTAAACTTCGGGTTGCTATATGTTAATTTTATCAGCTTTGTTGCGAAGAAACGCGCAAACGGTGCGTAAGCATAGGTAAAAAGGCAAAAAAGGTGCGTAGATAATGTGAAAGTCTTACGCTCATAAAATCAAAACGTAATCTCTTGTAGCAGATTTCCTACTAAAGTTTGGTCTGCTTCAAATTCAAACATTAACGAATGTGAAGAAAAAGATGCGCCAAGCTGACCTTTGACAGATAGTTTCCCATTTGTCATAACAAGCTCAATATACCCATCGGTATCTGCACCAACGTCATAGATGCGAAAAGAACCGTTTAGCGAAGTATATGTGCTTTCTATCTCGTTAACTATGTTAGAATAAAAATGGTCAAACAAAGTAAAGGTATCGTACCCCTTAAAACTCGTGTTTTCATAAGAAATTCCAAACGTGATGCAAGGGACACCGTCAATATATTTATATTGCTGTTCGTTTGGTGCTTTTAATAAACAAAACTTATCTATTCCGTTGTCCCACAAAACTATATCATTTTTTACCGTCATTTGAGTTCTCCTTCGCCGTATTGATAGAGGCGATCAGCATCCTGCGGATTGTGCCACATTTATTATACAAGTCTTTTGCAATCTCGCTATCCAGCAATTGAAATTCGCCCATCACATTTGCGTAGCAAATATTTCACAGCGAAGCTATTTCACATGGCGAAGCCATATTTCACTCGCCGAAGGCGAATTTCGTTGAAAAAAGCACACATTTGTCCGGTAGACTAATGTGTGCTTTTTTCTGGTGCGGGAAACGGGACTTGAACCCGTACGGTGTGAACCACACGCCCCTCAAACGTGCGCGTCTGCCAGTTCCGCCACTCCCGCAGGTCGCTTATGCAACATATATATTTTACTACAAAAACGGCGATTTGTCAATACCTTTTTGATCGTTTTTTTAGATTTTAACATTTTCACAAAAATATAAGACGAGCAAAATCCAAATTGTGAAAAATGCCCACAGAAAACAACTGTGGGCATGGCATCACAGATTTGAAACGCGGATCACAACGCAGCTTATATCATCCTTTGATATTTTTTTTGAGCTGCTGATTATTTTTTCGCTTATGCTTTCAAGTGTGTCAGAGGGAAGAGCAGATTTTATGATGTTTATCAGTTCGTCATAGTTATCCATGGGAGCGTTTCCGTCGCTGACGAGAAATACGGTATCTCCATCCTTAAGGCGCACCTTTTGTATGTCCGCGTCTATCTCGTCAAGTATACCGAGCGGCATGGTTCTTGCGCTTAGTCTGTATACGTTTCCGTCGCGAAGAATAAAGCTTGATGCCGCACCGCTTTTTACAAAGCTGGCTCTGCCGCTCAGAAGGTCAAGCTCCATTATGTCAACGGTAGCTGAGCATTCATCGTTTTTTGCCGTGAGAACAGCGTTAAGCATGCTCAGCGACGTATCTACTCTGTTTCCGCCTTCAAGCATCTCACGAAGAAATACCTCGCATATACCGCTCGTCAGTGCGGCATTTGAGCCGGTTCCCATACCGTCTGATATAATGGCATAAAAGTAATTATCGTGTCCTTCGAAAAATGAAGGAGTATCTCCGCACATATTCTTTTCGTCGGCACTTGCCTTTGACGCGGATGCTTCGGCTTTGAACACCGGCTTTATATTCAGAGTTACGGTCATGCTTTTTCCCTCTATTTTAAGGGTGGGATTTGAAAAAGAGCATCCGCACACCTCCTCCATTATGTGCTTGAAATCGCGCATTCCGACTGTGTTCTCGTTAAGCGTTTTGAGCCTTGCAAATACTCGTATTTTCCTTTTGCCGAAAACGGATACGGTGTGAAAATCACTTTTATATTTTCCCATTGCGATCAGAGCCTTTTCGGTGAGCTCGCGATTTTCCGCATTCTCGGCTTGCTTTTCGGCTATGCTGTCGTTTATTATTTTTGAAAGTGCGGAATAGTCTGCGGAGAAGACGGTAAGCTTTTCTTTTTCGAGCGTGTCTTTGTAAAGCTCTTTTGTCTTTTCATTGATATCGGATATTATGCTGTCTATTTCCTTGCATCTTGTATCCAAAGTGCGCGGAACTATCGAACGGTCGATTTTTCCGTGTGAGGAGAGGTGAGTGCTTATATCCGCAAGAAAGCCGATGGTGGTGTTGTAGTCCTCCCCCCAACAGATGGGTGTGTTTTTGCATTCATTGCAGTATTTTTCTATAATATCGTCACACTCTCTGCGTATCTCGTAGGTTCCCGGAAGTGCCAGTCTATCCGAAAGTCTCTTGAATGATTTTGAAAGATTTGCGAAGGATTCACTTATCCTCTCAAGTCGCTTTTCGTTTTCTGTGTCTGTTATGAGTTTTTGCTTCGTACTTGCCGAAACAAGCTCGTCGCTTATGCTTATACCGGGGAGGCATGCACGTATCAGATTGTCTATCGCTGCGGAAGCAAGTGCGGCGGGGAATACGGTATATAATGCGTTGCGCGCATCTACCGCAAATCCCCATATGACGCTTACAAGAAGCGAAGACAAAAACGCGGCATTGCGCTTTTCCCCTGTTAAGCTATCTATGATAAAAAAGGTTATGACCGAAAGAAGAAATACGGGGGTATATTCTATTCCGCAGATAATACCGAGTATGAGTGAAAGCGCAATAACGTGTATGCGTATCGCCCTTCTGGCTAAGGTGAGAATTATTACCTGAGAAGCGGTAAACGCCAGAAAAGTACCGATCCCACCTACTATTTTCAACGAATATACAGAGGCTATCATGAAGATATAGAGCGATATTGTTTTTCCGCCGTTTCTCTCACTGTCAAAGAAAAGTGAGAACAAATATGTGCATACGGGGGATACTATCATGCCTACAAGAGCCCCCCACAGATCATAGAACATAAAATTATTTGATATTATGTTCCAAAGGCCGAGAGAAAAAACAGAGACCGATACCGCACTCAGGCGCAGATAGATATTTTCGTTAAAGAGATCGTAGCGGATAAAGCCATAGAGGTCGCTTTTTATGCGATACTCGGGCTTATCGAGCAACGTCCGACCGAGTATCCTTATAAGAATAAGTATTGTCAGAGCGAAAAAATGGGGGAAGGGAAGCTTCATTACGGTTATTCCGCAAAGCATACCGAGGGATATTGTAAGAACGTGAGAGGAGGCACAGCCGACAAGAGAAAGCCCGAGTGGAAATGCTCCGAACGGAAAACGTGCGAATGAAAAGAGGAATCCCAGCGTAAAGAACAGACATACGTATGCCCCTCTTTTTACTATCTGCTTTTTTTCCTCACTGCTTTCTTCCGATGCAGCTGCCGGTGAGGAGGAAAGCACTTTACCTATATTTATAAGTACAGACCTGAGAGATTCCTTTCCAAAGCGATTCGTATATGCATCTTTTTCTTCATTATCCTTTATTTTTTGATCGTCGTTCATTTTAAAAAGGTCCTTTCATTGAAATTATTGCTTATATTATAACCTTTTTTATACGAATTTTTGGTCGTAATAAGTCTGTAGTAAAAGAGGATAAAATATATATTTTTGCCGCGCTTATCGGCACTTACGGGAAGAATACAATAAAACACCGCAAAAAAATGCTAATATAGATCGTCGGGAAAGAAAAATGCTGTAGATTTTTACCTATAAACGTCGTTTTTTTAGATACGAAAGATAGTTGACGTGTGCATAAAAAGAAAATAAATATCATATACGTTTAAAAATATACATAGCGGAGGAAGTATGGAGGAAAGAACAGAGGTATTCTTAGTAAAAAAAGATGACAGGGCATACTGCAACTGCAAGCTTATCGTACGCGTTTTCGAAGAAGGCAGAAGAGTAAATACTCTTGCTGAGGAAATATATTCTGCCGCGCGTTCTTTTTGTGAGAGAATATTTGAGATAGACAGAGAAAATGAGCGTGAGCGGCGCGAACGCTTCAAAATAGTTCCATACGGATACTGTTTAATTGCGAAAACGGTAAAGCTGACTGAAAGGATATCTGTGCTTACGGTAGGATATTCGTTTTTTTCGCGCTTTCCCGGAGGAGATAAAATTGATGGGGAAGAGTTGCTTTTATTCGATGAAAAGACAGACCGCGTGATACCGCGGACTGCTTTTTCTTTGATGAGAGCATATTCGGGGAAGGAGAAAGAAAAGAAAAAAACACCGGATATATGTTTTGACGGCGAAGCTCTCTTTTGGATCTGCGGAAAAAGAAAAGAGAGAATAGACATCCGGGATTTTGAGAATATATACGCAAAGCTTGTTTAGACATCTAAAAAAGGACGCAAGGGTATTGACAATTTTTAAAAACTGTAGTATAATATATAGAGATGAAGTGATTCTTTTTTAAGGATGATGTGTAGTGAAGACGATGAATATCAAGCTCTCGTCGATATCGGACGTGAAGGAGCTTGTGAGAATAGTTACAGCATTCAGCGGGGACGTTGACCTGCGCTCGGGGAATTATATAACGGATGCAAAATCTATCCTCGGACTTCTTGCGATGAACAGACGCAAGCCTATAGAGGTCATAGTTGACCGCGACGAGAATGCGGATGAGCTTTTTTCAAAGCTTGAAAAATTCAAGGTGTAGTACAAAAAAAGAAGCGTCGCAATTACATATGCGACGTTGGCTTTTTAAATATAGGAGGTACATTATGAAGGCAGTTATAACGGTGACCGGAAAGGACAGCGTAGGAATTATCGCAGGTGTCAGCACACTCTGTGCGGAGCAGTCTGTGAATATTGTGGATATCACACAGAGCGTTCTCAGCGAGTATTTCGCCATGATAATGCTTGCTGATATCGATGCACTTAAGATCCCTTTTTCGGATTTTGTAGATATGCTTGCAGATTACGGAAGCCACAGGGGACTCGACATTCATACTATGCACGAAGATATATTCAATTCGATGCATAAAATATAAACGGTGACAGCTATGCTTAATACAGCGGACATTCTTGAAACAATAAATATGATACGCCAGGAGTGCCTGGATATCAGAACTATAACTATGGGTATATCTCTCTATGACTGTGTGAGTGAGGACGAGAAGCGCTTGTGCGATAAGATATACGATAAGATAATGTATAGCGCAAAGGACCTCGTCTCTGTCGGTTGTGAGATAGAGAAGAAGTACGGTATCCCGATAGTTAATAAAAGAGTCTCGGTCACACCGATCTCACTCGTCGGAGGAAATATCTCTTCCGATGGGTACGTAAACGTTGCCAAAACGCTTCAGAGAGCGGCTACCGATCTCGGTATCAACTTTATAGGCGGATATTCCGCATTGGTGCATAAGGGCGAGACGGTAGGCGCAAGCAGACTTATCGAGTCTATTCCGTACGCTCTTTCCGAGACGGATATAGTGTGTTCTTCGGTGAACGTCGCGAGTACAAAAACAGGAATAAATATGGATGCCCTCAAGAAAATGGGCGATATCATAAAGCATACGGCATACCTTACAAAGGATAAAAACTCGATAGGATGTGCAAAGCTTGTCGTGTTTGCCAACGTTCCCGAGGATAACCCCTTTATGGCAGGCGCATTCCACGGTGTCGGAGAGCCGGAGACCGTTATAAACGTAGGTGTTTCGGGTCCCGGCGTCGTTGCTTCAGCAATAAAGAGAGCAGGAAACTGCGATCTTTCCGCCCTTGCGGATATTATAAAAAAGACGGCATTCAAAATAACGAGAGTAGGACAGCTTGTTGCGGGTGAGGCGGCAGAACGCCTCGGCGTTCCGTTCGGTATAGTTGACCTTTCGCTCGCTCCGACTCCGGCTATCGGAGACTCGGTAGCGCACGTCCTTGAAAATATGGGACTTGAGTGCTGCGGAGCGCACGGAACGACGGCAGCTCTTGCTATGCTCAATGACGCTGTCAAAAAGGGCGGAGTAATGGCATCCAGCCACGTAGGAGGTCTTTCGGGTGCATTCATTCCCGTTTCAGAGGATGCGGGTATGATCTCAGCGGTGGAAAGAGGAGTTCTTTCCATTGAAAAGCTTGAGGCTATGACGGCAGTTTGCTCTGTAGGTCTTGATATGATAGCGATTCCCGGTGATACAGACGCCGCGGTCATTTGCGGAATTATTGCAGATGAGATCTCTATCGGTGTAGCCAATACAAAGACCACCGCAGTAAGAGTTATCCCCGCATACGGCAAAAACGTTGGTGATAGCGTTGATTTCGGAGGTCTTCTCGGAACCGCTCCGATAATGAGCGTACGCAATGAATCTCCCGCAGTGTTTATCAACAGGGGCGGAAGAGTTCCCGCACCGATACACAGCCTTAAAAACTGAGGGCTGACAAATATTCATATAATAAAAAGCACTTATCCAACCGTTCGTTGAGATAAGTGCTTTGTTTTTTATGAGAATGTCAACGTATGGCTGTTGTGATTTACGTACCGGTTTTCGGAACGTAAATTCTCAGGTGTGCAGCTGCCTGGTCAAAGATAGCCGAGATGTTTCCCTTCGGAAGCGATGCTATATTCCAGCCCATATGTGTGCATCCGTTCAGATAAGTGCTTGAAAGAACAAACAAGTTATCGGTTATCATATCGTGGCGTTTTCCCGTATATTTGTTTGAAGCATCCGGGAATATGTCAAGCCTGAACTGCCAGCCGTCATCACATATGAATACGGTTCCGACAGGAAGCTCTGTGATCGAATATTTTCTATCAGAGCAAACGTTTTGATTGTACGTGCTTTGACTTGAAGAGGGAGTAACGATTCCCGCTTTGCTTGTACAGTTCCAGTACTTATTGTTCAGATGATTCCAGTCGAGAAGAGTATACTTCGTAAGATCAATGTTCTTCGTATTTGCAAGGACCTTGTCAGCCTCGAAAAAGTCCTGAGGATTAAGCTCTACAGACGGATCCACCGTTGTGACAGAAGGTCCGCTTCCGCTTGTTATTTCCGATTTTGTGACCTCAAGAGGCTTTGCGATAGCGTTCTTTACCGCCTCGCGTGCTACCTTGATCATATCATCGCTTATAGCAGAGGGAGAGGGGTTGAAGTTTACCTTATCAACGTCTACACCGGTTATAGCGGCGCACCACGTGAGACCTGCAATGTAACGACCGATATTGTAATCAAGATGATAGCCGTCGCGCGTGAGCGTATCGCCGAGGAATGACGAACGTGCGTTCTGAATAGACGTTCCGCAGGGAATTACTATCTTGAATTCTTCATTTGTGAGTATTTTCTGCTTTACACAGTCAACGATCATACTGTACATCTTTGATTGGCTTCTGTCGTAGTTGGGGAATGAAGCATGCGTACTGTCACTTTGATATGCCCACGTCATATTCCACATGAATTTTGCACCCGGAACCTTTGCGCGAACTATATCGGTGAGAGCGGAAAGGGTAGAATAGCTGTCAACAAGTCCGCTGGTCTTTGACGATTGCTGGAAGGAGATATAGTCCCATTCTTCGTCTGTGAGAGCCGTGCTCATCTTTGCATTCTTCGTGTTGCTCCAGGCACCGCTCGTTGTTTTATAGTAAGTGTAGGAGCCGCTGTCTGCTTTTGCATACGCAAGATGTTGCGCAAGAGTGCATCCACCGTAATAAAGATTTCCGAGTACTACTTTTTCTACACCGGCTGCCTTAAGAAGCTGACACAGATATTGCATAGAGTCGGTGGAAAAGCTGTTGCCGATAGCAAGTATCTTCAGCGACTTCGGGATCTCAACCGCCGGAGGCGCTGTCGTGATATCCTCGGTGGTTGTGACCTCCGTAGTTGTTTCGGGGGAGAGCGTAGTCGTGTCGTCGGACGTGCTTGTTACGTTTCCGTTACTACAGGATACCAATGCGGAGAAGATGAAAAGAAAAGCGAGGAACAGGGATAATAATTTTTTTGCTTTAAACATAAAAGACACCTCGTATTCTAAAGAAGGGGTAGACACGCAAGTGCCTACCCCTTATAGGTTTTAACTGTATTTATGGTTTACTGTAGCTTAGTGCTTCTTGGAAACTGCTACGCCTGCGAGAGTAACGATAGCAACTACTGCGATACCGCCTACTACTACAGATCCGCAACCCTTTTCAGCCTTGGGAGCTTCTGTTGTAACTACAGGAGCCTTAGTTGTTGTCGAAGGAGTTGCTGTTGTTGTAACTGCAGGAGTTGTCTCCTTGGGAGTTGTAACCTCGGGAGTTGTTGTTTCTTCTGCAGAAGCCTTAGGAGCGAGGAGACCCTTGTAGATCTTAACGTCCTTGAAAGTACCGGATGTGTTAGCGTTGTAGATATAGAACATAGCTGCAAGAGAGTTATCCTTTACAGAAAGGGAAAGCTTCTCGGGGTTAGCCATATCATACTGCTCGAAGAGTGTCCATGTTGTTCCGCCTGCTTCGTACATGCACTCATAGTATACGTAGAACATGAAGCCGTCGATCTCAACCTTAACGTTTGTAAAGCCGTCAGCGTCTGCGAGCGGGAATATAGGTGTGTAGTCTGTTGTTCCCATAAGTTCGCCTGCGATCTTAGAGGAGCACTGCTCGATAACTACCTGAGCCTGAGAATCGCCAACTGTGGAGAAACGGCCGTAGAAGTTATAGCATTCCTTCATCATCTGGTTGGGGTCTGTTACCCATCCGAGACCAACCTGCTTACCGCCGATGTTGTTCTTAGCCTTGAACTCGTAGGTGTACTTTGTATCCTTTGTTACTTCAAGACCATTGATAACGTTACCCCACCAGCAAGAACCGTCAGCACCCTTGTTTGTGAATGTAACAGACTTACCGTCAGCAGATACCTCAATGTCGATAAGAGGATCTGTAGCCCAAGGCTTGTCGCCACCGGACTTGTGGTTGTTGTCCCATACCTTAGGAACGTATACGCCGTCAGCTGCGTTGAATACTACCTCGTAAAGGAGGTCGCCGTCCTTAGCGTCAGCATATGTCTTGAGGAGCTTGTTTGTGGAGTTGGGGTTGTTGGGAGTATCAACTACCCATGCGCCCTTCTGAGCGATGCCCTTCATTGTAGCACCCTTGTAGAGGTTAACGTCCTTGATAGAGAATGTACCGGAGTTGTAGAGGTAGATAACAAGACCGAGCTTGCCTGCTACTGCGAGGTTTTCGTCAGCGAGGTTAGCTTCATCAAAGAGAGTGTTGTTAACGTAGAGTCTGTATGTGTAGCCTTCGATCTCGATAGCCATATCGTGCCAGCCGTCAGCATTACGTGCGAATACTGCGCCGCCGTTTGTCGCTGTGATGTATCTCTGGTCGCTGCTTATGTACTTACCTGTACCCTTGCCACCGCCGACTGCAATTGTGTTACGAACGTCGGGAGTACCGTAGATACCTCTGAGGAGGTTATACTCTGTTCTGAGAACGAGGTCGTCAGAAGCGAAAGAGTTGGGGAAGTTGAAGTATACACCTGCGTTGGAGTTGCCTGTGTCATAGTTAGCCTTGAATGTGAATGTGTAGTTCTTGCCTGCACCGAGTGTAAGACCTTCGATCTCACCGCCGTACCAGATACGTCTGGAAGAATCGGGCGTGTAAGCGATCGTCATCTCTCTCTTGTCAGCAGAGAAAGTGGGGTTGAACGTAGAGGGGTCGTTCTTGTTGCCCGCTGCGATGTAAGCGGACTTGTAAACGCCCTCGGTTTCGCCGAACTTAACCTCGTAGAGGAGTTCGCCGTCAGCTGCTGCGTCATAGCTCTTGAGAAGCTGGTTGCCTGCTGCTGATGTAACAACAATGCTTGTGCTGATAATGGAAGCAACCATTACCAGAACGAGTAAAAATGCAGAAATCTTTTTCATTGCAATTTTTCCTTTCATATTTAAGGGTGAACCCTTTAGATTTGACTAAATTATATCATAATTTATGTGAGTTGTCAAGTGCTTTTTGCTAAAATAATATCTTTGTAAGTTTTCTACAAACAAAAGTGACATATATAAAAGTCGAAAATGTTATTTGCCTTAAAAATAAAAATTACGAATAAAAAAAGCCTGTGTGCAAATACTAAAAACGGCTTATATATGAGCC
>SVRJ01000017.1 GCA_015064885.1 Oscillospiraceae bacterium | reverse complement strand
CGGTGAAAGTCATATTGTTGAAGGAGTTATGCTTGAGGACTACAGAGCAAAATTTTCCGGTCACGTATTCGAATGCTTTGACAAGGGATTTGCCAAGAACGAAAAGGTGGATATAGTCGTAAGACCCGAGGACGTTGACGTTGTCCCGGTAGAGCAGGGAATGCTTTGCGGTGACGTAACAAGTGTAACCTTTAAGGGGGTTCACTACGAGGTCATAGTAGATATAGGTGGATTTATGTGGATGATCCAGACTACCGACTTTGTAAAGGAAGGTGCCAGCATAGGCTTGTACATAGAACCTGATGCTATTCACGTAATGAAAAAATCCGAATACTCCAACAAATACGGTGATTATTCATCCTTCAGTGACGAGCTTGAAATGCTCTCTGTCCTTGATCCCGAGGATGAGGAATCGGTAACGGAGGAAGAGAATGAATAAGATTGCAGATCCCCGTTCCTTCGACCATGCGAGACGCCGCAGATTTGCGCAGACCTTTACCGCGACCCCGCATATCGTATGGATGCTGATATTTATAATAGTTCCGATGATACTTGTCGTATATTATTCCTTCACGGATAAAAACGGGCAGTTTACACTTGATAATTTCAAGACCTTTTTCGGGTCAGATTATTCAACGGTTTTTCTTCATTCAATATGCTTCGCGTTTATCGCAACGGTAATATCTCTGCTCGTTGCATTTCCGCTTGCATATTTTATTTCGCGTACAAAACCCAGAACGCAAAAAATACTCATAATGCTTATAATGCTTCCTATGTGGACAAACTTCCTCATCAGAACTTATTCGCTTATGACGATAATCGAAACAAACGGTATTATCAATAACTTTCTTGCGTCAATAGGTCTTCCGAGAATACAGATGATAAATACGGGCGGTGCGGTAATATTCGGTATGATCTATAATTACCTTCCGTATATGGTCCTTCCTATATATACGGTAATGGAAAAGATGGACAACCGACTTATAGAAGCAGCCTCCGATCTTGGATGTAACGGATGGCAGGTCCTTACAAAGGTCATAATTCCGCTTTCCTCATCCGGTATCGTTTCGGGTATAACAATGGTTTTCGTACCTTGCGTAAGTACCTTTTACATTTCTCAGAAGCTGGGCGGTGGAAAATATCAGCTCATCGGTGACGCAATAGAACGTCAGTTCCAACAGGCGTATAACTATAACCTCGGATCTGCGCTTTCCTTCGTCCTTATGATACTCATCTTCATTTCCATGATGCTGATGAATCACTTTGATAAAGAAAGTGAGGCCGCATCCGTATGAAGACTTATTCAAAAGTATATCTCACAGTTATTTTCGCGCTTCTTTACGCCCCAATCGTTGTTATGATGTTTTTCTCGTTCAATGAGGGACAAAGCCTTGCGGTGTTCAGCGGATTTTCACTCAAGTGGTATAAAGAGTTTTTCAAGGACAGCGTCGCTATGAATGCGCTGTGGAACACGTTTTTACTTGCTGTTCTTTCGTCCTTGATATCAACGCTTATAGGAACGTTTGCTGCGCTCGGAATCGATAGAATGCGCAATAAAAAGCTTAAGAACGCTGTTATGATGGGAACGAATCTTCCTATGGTAAATCCGGATATAGTAACAGGTATATCTCTTATGCTTGTATTCGTCTTTATCGGAAGAATAATGCTTTTTGATCATGCGCTTAATTTCTGGACCCTGCTTATAGCGCACGTTACCTTTAACCTCCCGTATGTTATAATGTCTGTTCTTCCGAAATTCAAGCAGATGGATAAGCACCTCGTCGAAGCCGCGCTAGACCTCGGTTGCACACCCACGCAAGCCTTTTACAAGGTAGAGCTTCCCTCCATAACACCGGGAATAATGACCGGCGCTATAATGGCATTTACACTTTCACTTGATGATTTTGTTATTTCAAACTTCACAAGCGGCGTAGACTTCCAGACCCTTCCGATGTACATTTATTCTATGACAAAGAAAACGGTAAAGCCGGATATGTACGCGCTGTCAACACTTATTTTCATAGTTATTTTCATTCTTCTTGTTATTATAAATCTTCCGAGCAAGGAGGAAAGAGCTATAAAAAAGAAAAAAGGAAAAAGGAGAAGTGTTTGAATTGAAAAGAATCCTGTCTTTTTCTTTGATTTGCATCAATTTGCTTTTCGCATTCTCAATGGCTATATCACCCGTATCCGCCGCCGAGCAGGTAACCCTCAATATCTATAATTGGGGCGAATATATCTCTGACGGCAGCGATGATACCGTTGACGTAAACAAGGCCTTTGAGGAGAAATATCCTCACATAAAGATAAATTATATCAATTACGCCAGCAACGAGGACCTTTACGGAAAGCTCAAAGCCGGCGGATCAAGCTATGACGTTATTTTTCCGTCCGATTATATGATATCAAGAATGATCGAAGAAAATATGCTTGAAAAAATAGACGTCTCAAAGCTCGAAAACTATAAGTATATTGACGACAGATACAAGAACCTTGAATATGACCCGAATAACGAATATTCTGTTCCTTACAGCGTAGGTATGGTTGGTGTGATCTACGATTCCACGAAAGTGGTGTCAGAAGATACCGGAAGCTGGAATCTCTTGTGGAATGAAAAATATAAGGGACAGATACTCAATTTCAACAACTCAAGAGATGCCTTTGCCACGGCTCAGTTCTTACTCGGAAAAAGTGTCAACTCCGACGACAAGGCGGATTGGCTCGAGGCTCTCGAGAAATTGAAGGAGCAGAAACCCTTACTTCAGGGTTACGTTATGGATGAGGTCTTTCTGAAAATGCAAGGCGGAAACGCTGCCGTAGCCACATACTACGCAGGAGATTTTCTCACTATGTACTCCGAAAACGACGATCTCGCATTCTACTATCCGAAGGAGGGAACTAACTTCTTCGTAGATGCTATGTGTATTCCCAAAGGATCGAAAAACATCGAAGAGGCTATGCTCTATATAGATTTTCTGCTTTCCGAGGAAATAGCCGTGGCGAATGCCGAGTATATCTGCTACGCTTCTCCCAACACTCTTGTACCGCAAAATGAAGAGTATATCGAATATATACAGGAAATGCATCCGGATGCGCTTGAGATACTGTATCCTCAGGCAACCGCCTTCAGAACAGAATCCTATCTCAACCTTTCAGAAGAAATGAGAAGATATGAAAGCCAGCTTTGGGAAGAGCTCATGTCCTACGGAAGTCAGGACGCAGGCATATATATTCTTTCTATCGTTTTGGCTGTCGGCATACTTACTCTGTGGATAACTGCGTCAATAAGAAAACGCAGATTATCAAAATATTGATGTTAATATTAAATTAACATTTTAAACTTTCAATTGAAAAACAATAAGCCTTATGTGACTTTATAACCGTGTTATAAATGGCATAAGGCTTTGTTTTTTTTATGTTTTAAGATAATTTATTTTCGATTTTATCTTTAAATGTTAACGACGTGAAACGCAATTTAAAATAATCATCTTTTTTTAATATCCTATTGACAAGGCAACTTAAAAATGATAAAATAATAGCGGCAAATGCCAAAAACATAAAGGAGCCGCTACTGTGCGGAAATTTGATTATGAAGATTTTACATGATGTGCACAATCACTCGCTTCTTTCTTCATGTTGCTATGACCCGGTCGCAACGGTAGAAAACTTTGTAAACAAAGCACGCGAACTTGGACACAAGGTGTTTGGTATTTCAAATCATCTGTGGGATGAGAAGGTTCCCGGTGCAAGCGGATGGTATCAGAAGCAGATGATCAATTACGGTCTTGAAGCAAGGAATTCTGTTCCGAAGGACACCGGAGACGTAAAGGTCCTTATAGGAACCGAATCAGAATATCTCGGAGCTACCGACACGCTCGGCATCCTCGCAGAGACCGGAGCACGATTTGATTATGTTCTTATTCCTCATACGCATACACATATGAAGAATTTTGTTATAAACGAGATGCCCGAAGTAAAAGAATACAGAGGACTTCTCAGAGAAAAAGTTGCTGCCGCATTCCCGGATCTCAGCGAACCGCTTGTAAAGAAGATGGTAAATTCGCTCAGTAATAACGACGTTGAGGCTCTCTGCGGTGTATCGCTTGAGGCTGTGATGAAATATCACGCAGATTTTATGGTAACGTCCTTCCATCAGCTTATGAACAATCCCGAGTTTATAAAGCTTGCCAAAACCGTTCCGACGTCTGTAGCTCATCCGTTCCACCCCTGCGGATTTGGTTCCGAAACCAGATGCGCTATCATGAATTCTGTCAGCGATGAAGATTATCTTTCTTGCTTTGAAGAGGCAAAAAAGCTCGGTGTTTACATAGAAGTAAATACCGGAGCCATCAATCAAAAAGCTGACAACTACGCAAATGAAGCCGGTATAAGAATGCTGAAGCTTGCAAAGCAGGCAGGATGTAAATTCACATTCGGCACCGACTCTCACTCACTTGCAGGACTCGACAATATCAGACAGGGCGACGTTATTTCCGAAGTATGCGGAATAACCGAAAGCGACCTTGCCGACTACGTAAAATAAACTCCCATAGCTATGTATCTATCCCTTGCCGTTGCCTTTGTTCTTCCATTCGAAATTAAACGTTATGATGACGACATTTTTATTCGCATGGATCATTCTTTGCTGCGGTAAGGGATATTTTATATCTACATGCTTTTTATGTGTAAAAAACGATACTTTTTCTGAGATGCCATCATTCCTGGCGGCATCACTAAAGAAAGGATGTGTTGACTATCTTACCTCTTGATAAGCCTACCGAAAAATTGCTTGAGATCTTAAATGCAAATGCGATCAACGAGCAAAACATAGAGGCGGCACTCAAGCTCGACCTCGATATGAACGGAGATTTCGGAGAATGTTGGCTGTTGCTTAATTTTTCCGAAAAAACACTCTGCAGTGTTGATATAAATAAAGAGAGCTTTTCATCCACCCCTATTTCAGAGCTTTCCGGAACCTATATCGACAGCTATACAACCTCAAACAGAGTCCTCTCTCACAAAAAAACTACCGATTCAGATGAAAAACATACAGTGATACTCGGAAACTGTACAAATGCATGCAAATGTAAGCTTCTTGCGTTCGTAACCATCTGGGAACGTCTTGAAAACGGAATAAGCGTAACCGAGGATGACCCGATCTTTGAGCAATTCAATGCAAAATGCCCTAAGTGCGGAAGAGTATATGAAAACCAACAGAGAAGAATATGTACACACTGTATAAACAAAAAGGGAACTATCGTAAGAATGCTTTCTTATTTCAAGCCCTTCAAAGCAAATCTTGCAGTTGTTCTCGTATGTATGCTCGCTTCTTCCGTTATATCTCTTCTCAGTCCTATCCTTAACGGTAAGCTGCTTTTCGACCAGGTAATCAGCAAGCCCACCTACAATGAAGCGGGTGAGATGATAACCGGTAAACTTCACGATATAAAATACGTCTATATCGTTGTAGGAATCATCATCGGCATGGCTATACTTTCCCTTACGGTAAGTATAGTTCAGAACCGTTGTAATGCTTATATGTCTACAAGAGTTACGCGAAATATGAAGAACGACATCTTCAGAGCAATGAACAAGCTCTCTCTTTCATATTTCAATCAGAATCCGACCGGAAGACTTATTAACCGCGTTAACTACGACGCTGTAAGAATAAGAAACTTCTATATCGACGGTGTTCCGTATCTTATCGTTCATCTTCTCAACTTTGTCGGACTTACTATATTCCTGTTCACTATCAACTGGAAGCTTACTCTTATAGTGTTTATACCGGTACCGATAATCGTTCTTATATTCAAAATAATGCTTCCCAAGCTTTGGAGAATGTACAACAAGCAGTGGAGACATTCCTCCTCGCTCAATGCTTTTCTCGGAGACTCTCTTAACGGTATAAGAGTTGTAAAGGCATTTGCCAAGGAAGATGATGAAAGCAACCGCTTCTATAAGTATTCCACAAATCTCTTTAACGCTAACCTTCAGACAAATATCGTATCTCTTACTATATTCCCCGTAGTAAGCTTGCTTATCGGTATCTCGAGCCAGGCAATATGGGGGTTCGGCGGTATCAACGTAATGAATCAGCAGATGACGTACGGTGACCTGACCACCTATCTCGGATACGTAGGTATGATATTTGGTCCTCTTAACTTTTTCACAAACTTTACAAACCTTCTTACAGATACCATGAACTCCGCTATGCGTATGTTCGAAACTCTCGATATGATTCCCGAAATCACTGAGGACAAGGACCCCGTAGATATTCCGGATATCAAGGGCGCTATCAAATTCAATCACGTGTGCTTCCACTATAATCCCAACCGTCCTATTCTTAAGGATATCACGTTCGAACTTAAGCCGGGAGATCACCTTGGACTCGTCGGACACACGGGAAGCGGAAAGAGTACTATTGCTAACCTCATAACACGTATGTACGACACGGTAAGCGGAAGCGTATCTATAGACGGTGTAAACGTAAAAAAGATAAAAACAGAATGTCTCAGAAAGAATGTCGCAATAGTTTCTCAGGAAATATTCCTCTTCAAAGGAACTATCGCCGACAATATCAGGTACGCCAAACCCGAAGCTACCTTCGACGAGGTCGTTGCTGCGGCTAAAGCGGCAAACGCACACGATTTCATCCTCAATCTTCCCGAGGGATATGAAACGATGGTAGGTATCGGAAGCAGAACACTTTCAGGCGGTGAACGGCAGAGAATATCTATCGCAAGAGCATTGCTCCTTGCCCCGCAGCTTCTTATTCTCGACGAAGCAACGGCAGCGATGGATACGCAGACCGAAAAGCTCATAAGCGAGGCTATAGACAAACTGATCGTAGGAAGAACAACAATTACCATAGCTCACCGACTGTCAACCCTTAAAAACTGCAATGTAATTATGGCTATTGAACACGGTGAGGTGGCCGAAATCGGAACTGCGGAAGAACTTCTGGAGAAAAAAGGCGTTTACTATAAGCTCTATACTCTCCAGAATGAACAAATGAAAAAAGTCATGCAGGGTATCTGACAAGGAGGAACAAATCATGAAAGACGAAAATATAAAAAATACAGCAGCTGAAGAAGAAGAAATAGATCTCTTCAAAAAGAGACAGTCTGTTCAGCTTACCCCCGAAAATGCCGAATTCATAAGATCTGAAGGCGGTCTCGTTTCCCTCAAACTTAAGAACGATGACGGAAGCGTCGAATTTTTTGAGCGTGTGCTTCCTATCCGCTCTTTCCCTATAACCGACCCCGATGAATTTATCGCGATCAGAGAACCGGATTCCAAGGACAAGGGAAAAGGTGACGAGATCGGAATGATAAGAAAGCTTTCTGATTTTGATAAAGCGGCACAGGAGTTGCTTGGCGAAGAGCTTCAGCGCAGATATTTCACGCCTCAGCTGTCGAAAATATATTCTGTCAAGGATAAATTCGGATATTCGTATTGGGAGGTGCAGACAAGCGCCGGTAAGATAAGCTTTGTCATGAATAACCCTTCATCGAATATAAGAACTCTCGAGGACGGAAGAGTATTTATACACGATATCGACGGTAACTGTTTTGAGATAACCGAACCCGAAAAACTTGATAAGGCAAGCTTCCGCCATATTGAAATATATATGTGAGGTGTCGCTATGAAATTGATGTTTGATCTTCCCGCCATAGACGAGGAAGTGCTTCAGCAAAATATTTCATCGGATGAAAGAAGAATGTACTGTCTTCCTTATAACTTTGAGGAGGAAAAAAAGGTAGAGGGCTTTATGGTGTTTACCGATAAGCACATATATAAGATCCTTAACGGAGCCCTTCTTAAAAAGTACAAACTCTCCGAAATGTCAGACTTTGCGGTAGAAACTCACTACGGCAGCTGCGGATTTTATGCAAAAATAAACGGAAATTCAGAGCTTTTGTGTCTCTTTATTTCCGGACGTAACCTTCCGAGATATTCTGTCATTGTTCAAGCGTGTGAAATGCTCGTCAAGGGAGATAACAAAGAGGCGCTTACAAGCAACGAGCCGGAACGCTTCTGCCCCAAATGTAACAGACCTTACGTCGTTCATACAAAAATATGCCCATTCTGTCAGAGCAAAAAAGAAATATATCTTAAACTCTGGGCAATGACAAAGGGACTGCGTCTTATGATGCTGTTTCCCCTCATTACGGCTATAATCGCAACGGTATTCAGATTTGTTGTTCCCGCAATTCAAAAAATAGCGATCAACGAGTACATTATACCCGCAACCGGTATTACGGGAAAAAGCATAAGCGGATTTCTTCTCATTATCTGCGCAATAGTAATGTTCGACCTCGTGCACAGGATACTTAACGTTATGCAGAGCAGAATGGCTGCTATTTCGGGTAACAAGTTTACGAGAATGCTCCGTACCCTTCTTTTCGAAAAGATACAAATGCTCTCCATGTCATCGATACAGAACAAATCTACCGGAGACCTCATGGGACGTATAAACAACGACGTAAGCGTTGTTCAGCATTTCATCACATCGCTGCTTCCCACGTATTTTGCTCAGGCATTCTCGTTTGTATTGGCACTGATACTTCTCATATGCCTTAATCCCGTAATGTGCCTTTTCGTATTCATTCCTTTACCGTTTGCTATAACTTTTATATTTAAATTCTGGAAGTACATGCAAAAGCGCAATGTAAAGGCGTGGGTCCTTGCGAGAAGAACAAATATGCATCTCCAGGACATTCTTAACGGTATCCGTGTTGTAAAGGCTTACGGCAACGAAAAGCAGGCGATAAAAACGTTTGAGAAATGTACGAACAAACAGGCTCATCAGGATGAATCGAATGCAAAGCTGTTTGATACCGTATTCCCTGTACTCGGTCTTGTCGTAAGACTCGGAAGCTACCTCATTCTTATGTACGGTAACATACTCCTCTTCCACGGCACTATGGACGTAGGTACACTCAACCAGTTCAATACTTACGCAAACATTATTTATGAACCGCTGATGCAGATCACGGCTATCCCCAGAAACATCTCGAACTTTCTCACTTCTCTTGGAAAGATACTTGAGATACTTGAAGAGGAGCCCGAAGTATTCGATATAGCCAAGCCGCACAACATCACTATTAAGGGTGATATCAACGTCGATCACGTTACATTCGGCTATGAATCCTATAACCCTGTTCTTAAAAACATCAACGTTAAGGTCAATAGCGGTGAAATGATAGGTATAGTCGGACACTCGGGATGCGGAAAGACCACCTTGATAAATCTCGTAATGCGTCTTTACGACGTTACCGAGGGTAAGATAGAAATAGACGGCGTAAATATCAAGGATATATCGCAGATGACCCTGCGTTCCCAGATAGGCGTAGTTCTTCAAGAGACACACCTTTTCTCCGGATCAATACGCGATAATATAAGATATGCAAAGCCATACGCCACAAATGAGGAGGTCATCAACGCTGCGAGAATGGCAAACGCACACGACTTCATAATGAATCTCCCGCAAGGATATAACACTATGGTCGGTGAAAAGGGATATTCGCTCTCAGGCGGCGAAAGACAAAGAATAGCTATCGCACGCGCTCTTATACACGACCCAAAGATACTCATTCTTGACGAAGCTACTGCCGCACTTGATACCGAGACGGAAAAGCTCATTCAGGACGCTATCAACAAGCTTACTACAGGAAGAACCACTCTCGCTATCGCACACAGACTTTCTACACTCAGAAATGCAGATAAGATCCTTGTGCTTGATCACGGAAAGCTTGCCGAATACGGAACGCACGTAGAGCTTCTCGAAAAGAAGGGAATATACTACGGTCTCGTTATGGCGCAGAAGAGAGCGGCGCTCGAAAAATCAAAATAAAAAACCAAGCGGGTGCTGTAAAACGGCACCCGCTTTCTTTTGGTTCAGGTATCATAAAAACTCCGCATAGCGCGCATTAAGCGTTTTCTTGATGTCTCTCCAATCGATCATGTATTTATCAAGAAAGGCCGAAAAATCAGCTCCGTGGCCGGCGATCTTAAGGTGTGCGACCTCATGTAAGATCACGTACTCCAAAAACTCATCCGGCATATACGCAAGCTTGAGATTGAACCAAAGTCTTTTCTCCTGCATATTGCACGTTCCCCAACGCGTCTCCATGTCCTTTATCTGCCATGTACTCGCCTTAAGGCCTGTCCGATCCTCCCATTCGGGAAGGAAACGCTCGATCCTTCGGGAAAGATCTTCTCGCATGAATTCGCGAACGACACGCTCACGCCTTTCGGGATTATGACCGTTTCGAAGACCGAGTATCAGATAATCACCGTCTCTGTGAGCATACTGATTTGCGGCATATTCTATTTTAATTGTAAGACTTGTTCCGGCAACAAAAACACTTGTTCCTTCGTCATAAGTCTTTTCCTTCGGAATATCTCTGTTCAAAAACTTCATTCTGTTTCTGCGTATCCAGTCGATGCGCGGAAGCACAAATTTATTTATATCGGTAGTAGTAGCGGAAGTGGGAACCGATACTACTACGTCACCGTTTGGAGATTTGACGTACAGATACATATTCTTTATCTGTTTACGCTTAACTTCAACGGGAATATCCTCAACCATTACCTTTATAGCCATATCGCCACCTCCGTTTAATATCGAAAATATTATAACATATTTTTATAAAATTTTCAATACCTTTTGCTAATACTTTTTGAAAATTTATCTTTTTTGATATTTGACGCAATCCTTTAAATTTAATCGTTCAAAGAAAAAAGATCTGTTTGATACACACAAAAAACTCAACTTTTTTCCTAAATGCGAAAAATATTTTTCAAATCCCCTTTACAAAACACGATTTTTGTGGTATAATATTAATATTCACGCAAGTAAGATAAAAATGATCGCGAAGGGTTTTGGTATGGAAAAGTTTGTACTGCACAGCAGCTATAAGCCTATGGGGGATCAACCAAAGGCTATTGACGATATAGTAAGAGGAATCGAAAACGGTGAGCGCATGCAAACGCTTCTCGGTGTTACCGGCTCGGGAAAAACCTTTACTATGGCTAACGTTATCGAAAGAATAAACCGTCCCACGCTTGTGCTTGCGCATAATAAAACGCTTGCGTCACAGCTCTGCAGTGAATTCCGTGAATTTTTTCCGGAAAATGCAGTAGAATATTTTGTATCCTACTACGATTATTATCAGCCTGAGGCGTATATACCCGGGAAGGACGTCTATATAGAAAAGGACGCACTCGTAAATGATGAGATCGATAAACTGCGTCACAGTGCGACAAGTGCTCTTTTTGAAAGACGCGACGTTATAATTGTTGCGAGTGTTTCCTGTATATACAGCCTTGGGGATCCTACAGATTACAAGGAACTCGTTCTTGCTGTAAGACCCGGAATGATGATGGACAGAGAAGAGTTTATCGAGCATCTCGTTGCGATAAGCTATTCCAGAAACGATATGGTCCTTGAAAGAGATAGCTTTCGGGTAAGAGGGGACACTGTAGAGGTTATCCCCGCAAATGAAAGTGATAAAGCAATACGCGTTGAATTTTTCGGTGATGAAATAGACAGAGTATCGGAAATAAACACGGTTACCGGAGACGTGATCAGATTTCTATCTTATGCCGCAATATATCCGGCCACTCACTATGCGGTTTCAGACGCCAAAAGAGACAAAGCAATCGAAGAGATATTTGCGGAAATGCAGGAAAGACGCGATTACTTTAAATCAGAGGGCAGACTTATAGAAGCACAGCGCATAGAAGAGCGTACAAAATATGATATCGAGATGATTCGCGAGGTAGGCTTCTGCTCCGGCGTTGAAAATTATTCGAGAGTGCTCGCGGGAAGAGAACCGGGCTCTACTCCGTATACGCTGCTCGACTATTTTCCTGATGATTTCGTTATATTTGTAGATGAGTCACACGTTACACTGCCGCAAGTCAGAGGAATGAGCGGAGGGGACCGCGCGCGTAAGTCAAATCTTGTCGAATACGGTTTCAGACTTCCTTCCGCCTTCGATAATCGCCCTCTCTTTTTCGACGAATTTGAAGCAAAGATCGGGCAAGCCGTATTTGTAAGCGCAACACCGGGACCGTATGAAAAGCAGAATTCGGATTCCTTTGCCGAACAGCTTATACGCCCCACAGGACTCCTTGATCCCGAGGTTGAAATACGACCGATAAAGGGGCAGATCGACGATCTTTACGGGGAAATAAGGAAAAGAAGCAAGCTCGGTGAGCGCGTCCTTGTAACTACCCTTACAAAGAAGATGGCAGAGGATCTCACGGAATATTATGAAGGGCTCTCAATAAAGGTGAAATATATTCACCATAATATAGATACGATGGAGAGAATGGAGATCATTCGCGACCTGAGACTCGGTGTTTTTGACGTTCTGATAGGAATAAACCTTTTGCGAGAAGGTCTTGACATTCCCGAGGTCTCACTCGTGGCTATTCTTGACGCAGATAAAGAGGGCTTTTTGCGGTCTGAAAGCTCGCTTATACAAACAATAGGCCGTGCCGCAAGAAATGAACACGGCAAGGTAATAATGTATGCCGACACCGTTACCGAATCAATGGACCGTGCAATAAAAGAGACAAACAGACGAAGATCGGTTCAAAACGAATACAACGTAAAAAACGGCATAATTCCGAAGAGTATCAAAAAAGAGGTCCGCGATATAATAAATATAGCCACCACACCGGCTAAAGACAAGAAGAAAGGAAATAAACTTTCCAAGAAACAGCTTGACCAAAAGATCGCAGAGCTTACGACAGAAATGCGCTCTGCGGCTCAGAAACTCGAATTTGAAAAGGCTGCATATATTCGAGATCTTATCAAAAAGCTTAAGGAGGAGAACTGATCGTTATATTATGGCAAAAGAAATAATCATAAAGGGTGCAAGATCAAATAATCTGAAAAATATAGACGTCACAATACCAAGAGACAAGCTCGTCGTTCTTTCCGGCCTTTCAGGCTCGGGAAAGTCATCGCTCGCATTCGATACGCTTTACGCTGAAGGACACAGAAGATTCGTTGAATCGCTCTCCTCCTATGCAAGGCAGTTTCTTGGCCAGCTTGACAAGCCCGACGTTGATACTATAGATGGCCTTTCTCCGGCAATATCGATAGACCAGAAGACCACTTCCAAGAATCCGCGCTCAACTGTTGGAACGGTAACCGAGATATACGATTATCTTCGTCTTCTTTATGCGCGTACCGGCATTCCTCACTGTCCGATATGCGGAAAAGAAATATCCAGACAGAGCGTAGATGATATTATAGCCAAGATCATGCTCATTCCCGAGGGGGAGAGATTCCTTATTGCTGCGCCTGTAGTTCGCGACAAGAAGGGAATGCACGAAAAGATATTCGAGGACGCAAAAAGAAGCGGATTTACCCGTGTGAGAGTTGACGGTTCGCTTTACGATCTTACAGAAAAGATAGAGCTTGATAAAAACAAGCGTCATTCTATAGAAATAGTTATTGACAGACTTGTAATGAAAAAAGACGTTCGTTCAAGGATCGCGGACAGTGTAGAAAGTGCCCTGGCAGTCGCAGACGAGCATGTTGTGGTAGTAAAGCTCCCGAGAGATGCTGAACCCGAAATCATGGAATTTTCATGCTCCTACGCCTGCGAGGAGCACGGAATATCCTTCGGAGAGCTTGAGCCGCGTCAGTTTTCTTTCAACAATCCGCAAGGCGCATGCCCGCATTGTATGGGGCTTGGTGTAACAAGACAGCTTTCACTTGACAGAATAATTCCGAACAAAAATCTTTCTCTCCGTGAGGGCGCTATAGCCGTAAACGGATTTAAATCTCTCGAAGAGGAAAGTTGGAACGGCCCGCTCTTTTCCGCAGTCGGTGAATATGCGGGATTTGACCTCGATACACCAATAAAAAATTTCTCAAAAAATGCATACAACGCCCTTATAAACGGAACAGGAGACAAGGTCTACTTCCTTACAAGATATTTCGGCGGAGAAGCTCACGACACCAAAACAAAGTATACCGGCATTCTCGATATGATAGAAAGAAGAATGCAAATGGGCGGAAATGAGTATTATGAGGAATTCATAGAAGAAGTAGACTGTCCCGAATGCAACGGAAGACGACTCAATCCCACAATACTTTCTGTAACTGTCGGCGGACTTAATATAGATGAATTCTGCTCACTTTCTGTTGAAAAAGCTCTCGACTTTGTTTTAAATCTCAAATTCGAGGGAGGAATGGCACTTGTGGCCAAGGATATCGTCAAGGAGATCGCTGCGCGCCTCAAATTCCTTAAAAGCGTAGGCCTCGAATACCTCACACTTAAAAGGAAAGCAGGCTCTCTTTCGGGCGGAGAAGCACAGCGTATCAGACTTGCAACACAGATCGGTTCCTCGCTTGTGGGCGTACTATATATTCTTGACGAACCAAGTATAGGACTTCATCAATCGGATAATACCAAACTTATAGCAACATTGAAGGAATTGCGCGACCTCGGAAATACGGTCGTTGTTGTAGAACACGACGAAGAAACTATCGAGGCCTCCGATTTTGTCGTCGATATCGGCCCCGGTGCCGGAATACACGGCGGAAGACTTGTTTTCTCCGGAACACCTAAAGAGCTTCTTTCGGCAGAAGGCTCTCTGACGGGGGAATATCTCTCGGGGCGCAAAAAAATAGACGTCCCCAAAACTCGAAGAAAGGGGAACGGAGCATTTCTCACGGTCAAGGGTGCAGCCGTGAATAACCTCAAGCATATTGACGTAGATTTTCCTCTCGGTTGCTTTGTATGTGTCAGTGGCGTTTCCGGATCGGGTAAATCCTCACTTGTAAATTCTATACTGTATCCCGCGCTTGCCTCATCACTTAACGGTGCATATGCAAGACCCGGAAAGCACGATGCTATACTCGGCATGGAAAACGTGGACAAGGTCATAGCAATCGACCAAAGCCCAATAGGAAGAACTCCCAGATCAAACCCTGCAACCTATACAGGACTTTTTTCGGATATACGCGAGCTTTTTGCTTCCACTAAAGATGCTAAGGCGCGCGGATATAAGTCGGGGAGATTTTCTTTCAACGTCAAGGGCGGAAGATGTGAGGCGTGCGAGGGCGACGGTGTAAAAAAGATCGAAATGCATTTTCTCCCCGACGTTTACGTCACCTGTGACCTTTGTAAAGGAAAACGATACAACAAAGAAACCTTAGAGGTCAAATATAAAGGAAAAAATATTTTCGAGGTACTTGATATGACAGTAGAAGAAGGAATCGAATTCTTCGACGGTGTTCCAAAGATCAAAAAGCGCCTTATGACTCTCTTTGATGTCGGACTCGGATACATTAAGATCGGACAATCCTCCACAACTCTTTCGGGCGGTGAAGCACAACGTGTCAAGCTCGCCACAGAGCTTTCTCGCAGAGGAACCGGAAAAACCGTATACATTCTCGATGAGCCTACGACAGGTCTGCACACAGCAGACGTCGCAAAGCTTATAGACGTACTTCAGCGCCTCTGCGATGCAGGTAACACCGTCATAGTCATAGAACACAATATGGACGTAATAAAAGTCGCCGATCACATTATAGATATGGGACCGTGCGGAGGAGATAACGGCGGTACGGTAGTCTGCGCCGGAACACCCGAAGAGGTTTCCGAGTGCGATGCCTCTCAAACCGGCATATATCTTAAACGTTGGTTAAATAAATAAACAACCTAATTGTATATTTATACATCAAACTTGCCTAATAGTCAACCAAATTGTATAGTTTTTCTGTATGATTATACAAAGCTAACTAAAAAGTATTGACAAAATCATAAATATGCGGTATAATATTTGCATATTTATTACAAAAAACTCGAAAGGAATTATGACAATGAAAAAAATAATTGCTATTTCACTTGCACTTGTAATGCTTATGACATCCGTTTTTGCTTTTGCATCCTGCGGATCTGCCAATAAGATAATAGTTCAAACAAATGCTTTCTTCGCTCCCTTTGAATATTATGAAGGAACAGAGATCAAGGGCGTTGACGTCGAGATCATGAATCTTGTTGGCGAAAAGCTCGGTAAGAAGATCGAATTCGTAAACGTAGAATTCTCGGCTATAATTGATAACGTTAAGGCCGGTGAAGTTTGCGACGCAGGTGCTGCAGGCATCACTATTACCGATGAGAGAAAAGAAAAGGTTGATTTCTCAACTCCTTATTACACATCCGTTCAGTACGTTATATACGACAAGAACGCCTCTCTTGAAACAAAGACCGTCGACGGAGTTGAATATATCGTATGGGATGCTCTTGCGGGCAAAAAGATAGGTACACAGACAGATACAACGGGATGGATCTACACAGACGGTGAGATCAATGCTACCGCTTCCAACGATTACGGCTATGACGGCGTTCTCTACGGCAAGGGAAGCACAAACACAAACTTTGATACTGCTCAGCTTGCAGCTGACGCTATAACCGCTAACCAGATCGACGTTGTTATTATAGACGAGCTCCCCGCTCAGTACATAGTTTCAAAGAACAGCAACTTCAAGTGCGTTCCTCTCTACTATTCCGGTGCTGACGGTGAAGCAGATGCCCCCGTTGAAGAGCAGTACGCTATCTGCGTAACTAAGGGCAATAAAGAGCTTCTTGATGCCATCAACGCTGTTCTCGCAGACCTTATGAAGAAGGATGCTGACGGCAAAACAGAGATCGAAAAGATGGTCATGAAGCACATGGGTCTCAACTGATAAATGATCGTAATTCAATAGACTTTACAAAGGTTGTCGTATGCTTTTTGCGTGCGACAACCTTTAAAGTTGATTTGGAGCATTTTTAATTCAACCTATATAAAGGAAAAATATATGGATTTCATAAATAAAATAATAGAACTGTTCAGTACCGAAAAATATATGAGCAGTATCTGGCTTGGACTTCAGACGACCCTCATCATTTCGGTTCTCGCCGCAATGCTCGGTCTGATCCTCGGTGCCATAATAGCTATAGTTACTATAGCAAAGGACTCTAAGTGGATGAAGATTCCAAAGCTTATATGTAAAATATATATAACTATAATCCGCGGAACGCCTATGGCGCTTCAGCTTTTCATCATGGCATACGTTGTTTTTGCAATAAGAGGATTTCCTCAGATCATCACCGCAACCATCGCCTTCGGTCTTAACTCAGCGGCGTACGTAGCTGAAAACATCAGAGCGGGAATACTCTCTGTGGATATCGGACAGACCGAGGCGGGAAGAGCGCTCGGACTTACAAGCAGGATCACTATGATAAAGATCGTCATTCCGCAAGCGATCAAGAACGTTATCCCTGCGATAGGTAATGAGCTCATAGCGTTGATAAAAGAGACTTCTATCGTAAGTATGATCGGTATGTACGACCTTACGATGGCGGCAAAGATAATAGGAAGCGGTAACAATATGGCAAGCTATATCGTTCCGATGGCCGTGGTTGCTATTTTTTATCTCGCGATCGTATATCTCCTTACTTTTGTAATTAAAACTATTGAAAAGAGGTTGAGAGCAAGTGATAAGCGTTAAAAATATTTATAAAAATTTCGGCTCTCTTGCCGTTCTCAATGCCGTTTCCTGCGAAATAAATGACGGCGAAAAAGTAGCCATAATAGGCCCCTCGGGAAGTGGAAAAAGCACGCTTCTTCGTTGTATGAATCTTCTTGAGGATCCTACGTACGGAGAAATATGGCTTGACGACAACCTTCTCACAGCTCCCGACCCGTATCTGCACCCCGACGTAATACGTGCCTCAAAAACCTATGCATCGCTTATGAAAACAATGAACAACGACGAAGAAGTGATTGCAAAAATAAAAGCCGAGGATCTTCTGAAAAAACACGAGGGCAAGGAATTCAATGAGCTACTCAAAAAGATCGATGAACAGAATCGCATAGACATCAACCTCGCAAGAAGACAGATGGGTATGGTATTCCAGCACTTCAATCTTTTCAACAATATGACTGTGCTTCAGAATCTGATGCTTGCTCCCGTTCAGCTAAAGCTGAAAACCAAAGAGGAAGCCGAAGAGACTGCTCGAAAATTGCTTCGCAGGATAGGTCTTGAAGACAAGGCGGATAAGTACCCATCAACTCTTTCGGGCGGTCAGAAGCAAAGAATCGCCATAGTACGCGCACTTGCCATGGACCCAAAGGTAATGCTCTTTGACGAGCCTACCTCCGCCCTTGACCCCGAAATGGTAGGAGAGGTTCTGGACCTTATGAAATCTCTTGCCGATGACGGAATGACAATGGTTATCGTAACGCATGAAATGGGCTTCGCAAGAGAAGTTGCCGACAGAGTCATATTCATCTCTGACGGAGTTATAACAGAGGAGGGAACACCTGCAGAGTTGTTCGACGATCCTAAGAATCCCAGAACACAACAATTTCTTAAGGCTGTTCTTTAAAACAAAAGCATCTTTTCCAATCGGAAAAGATGCTTTTTTGGCCCGCCCTACAGGATTCGAACCTGCGGCCCTCGGAATCGGAATCCGATACTCTATCCGGCTGAGCTAAAGGCGGTTACACTATATAATATTATACCACAAATAAATAGTTTTTTCAAGTGGTAATGAAAAATAATTCAGAAAGGCAGCCAATATTTTTGGCTGCCTTTGCTGCTTTGCAATCAGCATTCCTTAAGGTGAACGATCACCGTTTCAAAATCGCAGAACGCTCTTGCTATATTTAGTCCGGCATTCATGAGAGTATCTCCCGAATACACCGCTCCGGTAGCAAGGTCTGTATATTTCTTAGCGGGATCGAGTCCGCGAAGCTTGATTATATGGGGCATATAGAGCGACGTTCTTATAACTCCGTAGAAAACTATCGCCTCATCCTTATCACTGCTTACGTACATCCACGCTGCACTGTCTCTCTTTCTTTCAAAAGGACTGATAAGTCTGTACATATCTCCGTTGTGAATAACGTTATAGTACTTATGATAGTTTTCACACTGAACCTTAACAAGCTCTTTTTCATCATCAGTAAGCTTCGTGATATCAAGCTCGTATCCGAACGTTCCGAACATAGCAACGTCACCGCGGGTCTTGAAGGAAGTAACACGCTTTGTCTGATGGTTGGGGCATGCAGAAACATGAGCTCCCATAGATGAGGTGGGATAGCACATGGATGTACCGTACTGAATATCTATTCTTTCTACAGCATCCGTGTCATCGCTTGTCCATATCTGAGGTGTGTAGTAGAGCCATGCCGGATCAAATCTTCCGCCGCCGCTTGCACATCCTTCGATAAGAAGATGAGGATATGCGCTTGTAAGTCTTTCAAGAAGCTCGTAAAGACCGAGAACGTATCTGTGGAAATATTCCTTCTGTCTCTCTTTTGGAAGAAGGGCAGAACCGATCTCGGTAAGAGGTCTGTTGAAGTCCCACTTGATATATTCGATGTTAGCATTATCCATAACGTTCTTAATGCAGTTAAAGAGATATTCACGTACATCCTCGCGCGTCATATCGAGAACACACTGATTTCTGGAAAGGCTCTTATCTCTTCCTTCGATCTGAATAGTCCAATCGGGGTGAAGCTCGTTGAGCTTGCTTATCGGAGAGATCATTTCAGGCTCAAACCAGATACCAAACTTCATATCAAGAGCGTTTACTCTGTCAACGAGTGCCTTAAGTCCGCCCTTAAGCTTTTCTTCGTTTACAAACCAGTCGCCGAGAGAAGACTTATCGTCACTTCGACCGCCAAACCAACCGTCATCCATAACGAGCATCTCAATTCCGAGAGCCTTGGCTTCTTTCGCTATGCTGTAAAGCTTTTCTTCATTGAAATTGAAATAAGTAGCTTCCCAGTTGTTTATAAGTATCGGTCTCTTCTTAAGCTTCCAAGGACCGCGGCAGAGGTTGTTTCTGTAAAGCTTATGGAAGGTTCTGCTCATCTTTCCGAGACCTTCTCCCGAATATACCATAACTACCTCGGGTGCATAGAATTCCTCGCCGGGCATAAGAAGCCAATTGAAATCAGTAGATTCAATACCCATTATAAGTCTTGTAGTCTCATATGAATCAAGCTCAACTTCGGCAGAGAAGTTTCCGGTGTAAACAAGATTAAATCCGTAAACGTCTCCGTAGTCCTCTGTAGTGTTATCCGAAACTAATGCTACAAAAGGATTGTGATTGTGGCTTGAGCAACCGCGTTTACTCGAAATAGTCTGTATTCCGTGATTAAGCTTATTTCTCTCAACTATTCTTTCCTTACCCCACATACCGTAAATGTGGAGAAGCTCAAAATTCTCAGCATAAAAATCAACGCATGCAGAATATATACGCTCGATATCAAAGCTCTTATCAGAGGTGTTCTTAACTCTCACGTGCCTTGTAATAGCACTGTGGTTTTTGAATACAGTATAGAAAAGAGTAACAAGAGCACCGGTATGTGCGTCTATAGCATCAATTTCAAGCGTATCGGCCTCTTCCTCTGTTGCGTAGGTAGCAGGCATGCCCGGAATTACGGGCTTTCCGGGGTAAATTTTATGACCTACGTAACGGATATCTGTAGAAGCATGTCCGTCGTTGTCCTTTATCTGAAGAGCGGAAACTCTGTAGTCTCCGGTTCCGTTTACCGAATATTCCATTCTGTTAACGTCGGTGGAGAAGTAATCTGCAGTGGGGAACGCAGGCTTCGGGCAAACACCGCCGTGTCTTTGATATTTTACATAATAAGAAAGATCGTCATCCGAAACGTATCCACCGTAATATTGGTGAAGAAGCATATTACCTTCACCTACAGCAAAAATATATGACGTATCTTTGGTGTCAAGTTTAAAAACCCTATTATCAGTAACTTTAATTGACATATGTTTTCTCCTTAAAAAGGACTGCGCCGATAAAAAATTTTTATAGCAACAGTCCTTTATTTTAATAAATGTTTGGTTTAAGCTTACTGAGCTGCGTCAACGATTGCAGCAAACTTCTTAGCAACGAGGGAAGCGCCTCCGATGAGACCGCCGTCAACGTTAGGCTTCGAAAGAAGCTCAGCCGCATTAGCGTCATTCATAGATCCGCCGTACTGGATAGTAACAGTCTCTGCAACGTCCTCACCGTAAAGCTTAGCAAGAACAGAACGGATAACTCCGCATGTTTCTTCAGCCTGATCGGGAGTAGCAGTAAGACCTGTTCCGATAGCCCAAACGGGTTCGTAAGCAATGATAACGTTCTTGAGCTGTTCTGCGCTGATGCCTGCAAGGTCGAGCTTTGTCTGCATAGCAACTACTTCGTCCGTAATTCCGGAAAGTCTCTCTTCCTTAACCTCACCAAGGCAAAGGATAACCTTCATGCCTGCCTCGAGAGCAGCCTTAGTGCGGAGGTTAACTGTTTCGTCTGTCTCAGCAAAGTACTGTCTGCGCTCGCTGTGACCAACGATAACGTACTCAACACCGATAGCCTTGAGCATTTCTGCGCTTACTTCGCCTGTGTATGCGCCCTTGGGAGCAAAGTGAACGTTTTCAGCACCTATCTTAATGTTTGTACCCTCAGCAGCCTTCATAGCAGCAGCAATAGTAACGTAAGGAGCACAGAAAACAACGTCACAATTATCCTTACCTGCAACGAGAGGAGTTACCTCAGCGATAAAAGCCTCTGCTTCAGCGGGAGTAAAGTTCATCTTCCAGTTACCTGCGATAACTGTTCTTCTTTTTGTAGGATTCATATTGATCAATACCTTTCAGATTAGTTTTTTTGATAAAAGCTATTATTTGTCGAGAAGGCAGGAAATACCGGGAAGGTTGCGTCCTTCGAGGAACTCGAGAGAAGCGCCGCCGCCTGTAGAAATATGAGTGATCTTGTCAGCAAAACCGAGCTGTTCGCAAGCCGCAGCAGAGTCACCGCCGCCAACGATCGTTGTAGCAGAAGAATCAGCAAGTGCCTTAGCTACAGCAATAGTGCCCTTAGCGAGTGTGGGGTTCTCAAATACGCCCATAGGACCGTTCCAAACAACGGTCTTTGCGGAAATAACAGCGTCAGCAAAGAGCTTCTGTGTAGCGGGACCGATATCAAGACCCATCTTATCTGCGGGAATAGCGTCGGAGGGAACTACCTCTGTAGCGATCTCAGCATCGATAGGATTCGGGAATTCAGCAGCAACAACAGTGTCTATGGGAAGAAGGAGGTTTACGCCCTTTTCCTCAGCCTTCTTAACCATCTCGTTACAGTAGTCGAGCTTGGTCTCGTCGAAGAGGGAATTACCGATAGAATAACCCTTAGCAGCGAGGAATGTGTAAGCCATACCGCCACCGATGATGAGAGTATCAACCTTTTCAAGAAGATTGGAGATTACGTTAAGCTTGTCTGCAACCTTTGCACCGCCGAGAATAGCTACGAACGGTCTGTCGGGATCAGCAAGAGCCTTACCCATTACAGAGATCTCCTTCTGAATAAGGTAACCGCAAACTGCAGGAAGATAATCGGCAGCGCCTGCTGTGGAAGCGTGTGCTCTGTGAGCAGCTCCGAAAGCATCGTTTACAAATATATCCGCCATAGAAGCGAGTTCCTTTGCGAATTCGGGATCGTTCTTTTCTTCTCTCTTGTCAAAACGTGTGTTTTCAAGAAGAATAGCTTCACCTTCCTTAAGGTCAGCCGCAAGAGCCTTAGCATCGGGACCTATAGTATCCTTAGCAAGCTTAACTTCCTTACCGAGGAGCTCTGTAAGTCTTACTGCAACGGGAGCGAGGGAATACTTAGCAACCACCTCACCCTTGGGCTTGCCCATATGAGAGCAAAGAATAACCTTTGCGCCCTGATCGAGAAGGTACTTGATCGTGGGAATAGCTTCAACTATTCTCTTATCGGAAGTGATAACGCCGTCCTTGAGCGGAACGTTAAAGTCGCATCTTACAAGGACTTTTTTGCCGGCTACATTGATGTCTTCAATGTTTTTCTTGTTGTATGTCATGGAACTTGAACCACCTTTCTAAATTTTACTATAATAATATACCATATAAAACGCGCGATGTCTACAATAAATTGTTAACATTTTGTCAAATTTATCTTACTCCCTTCAAAATAAACCCTATAAGCGAAAAAGATAAAATTTACATCAATAAAACAAAGCTTTTTGAGAAGAATAATAGCGACGCATATTTTACGTCAAGTGAATTTATAAGGAGGCAATTCTGATGATCATTGACAGACTCGCTTTGATCCTTACAATAGTCGGCGCCCTCAACTGGGGAAGCATCGGACTTTTCAAATTCGATATTGTAGCTTGGCTTTGCGGCGGTCAGGGTTCTATGTTCGCAAGAATAATCTATACGATAGTTGCGATAGCCGGAGTTTGGTGTATATCTCTTCTTTTCAGAGCAAGAGAAAGCTTCGAGTCGATAGAATAAAATACAAATAAGGTGTTGTTCATACATTTACGGACAACACCTTATTTTGTCGAATATATTCCTTTAGTGCAGAATAAAAATGGTATATATTTACATTGCACAAAAGTATTAGAAACTTATGAGATCATATTGTTAAATCAGTCAATTGACAAATTGGTAATTTTGTGGTAAAATGTTGTCGTCGGAAATAAATTACCACTATTTACCGATATTCATATTAAAAGATGATAAAACATCAAAAGAAAGGGGAGGTTGCTATGCAACCGATAATATCATGGAAAAAAACATAAAAATACTTATCGCCGACGGTGAAAGTGAACAGAGACGCTTGGTTTCGGATTTTGGAAGAAGCAAGGGCTATAACGTTCTCGAATGCGACAACGGTTCGACCGCGCTTATGATAATTTCCGCGGAAAAGCCCGACGTAGCCATTATTGACGTATGGCTCTATCAGCTTGACGGTATAGGTGTTATGAAGAAGGCAATACAAAATCAGACAGAAACAAAATTCATAATCACCATGGAAGGAATGAGCAAGAGCCTTCTTATTGACGCTGTTAATTCCGGTGCTTCAATATGTCTGCCGAAGCCCTACAGCAATGAAAGCCTTTTTTCACACGTTGACACCCTTACGCTGGGATCGATACACCAGCCGAATGACAGAAAGAATGACTATGAAGAAACAAACGGAGATCTCGAAATGCAAATAACAAAGATCTTCCATCAGATAGGGATACCGGCACATATAAAAGGGTATCAGTACCTCAGAACTGCAATTATGTATTCGGTAAACGATTCACAAATGATAGGCAACATAACAAAAGCGCTCTATCCGAGTGTTGCCAAGATCTACAAAACCACGACCTCACGCGTAGAAAGAGCCATAAGACACGCGATAGAGGTAGCTTGGGACCGCGGAGACGTCGACACTCTTAATTCCTATTTCGGATATACGGTACAAAGCAGCAGAGGTAAACCGACGAACAGCGAGTTTATCGCAATGATCTCTGATTCTCTGAGACTCAAGCACGGTCTGAATACGAAGACCTATGCAAAAATGAATATACTTTAATCAAAATAGCGCACAGCTTTCATCTGTGCGCTATTTTTAGAATCCGAATTTTTCACCAAGCTTATCAAACGAGGTGTTTACGGGAGTAAGCTTTGCAAGAGAAAAGTAAAGGAACGGTGTAATAAACGGGAAAATTGCCGAAATGATCACAAAGAACATTCCTTTCTTTTTGTCAAAGCAAATATACGATACAAAGAGTGTACGCAACCTGAAATAAGCCACAGCGATAGAAAGAACGACCATAACTGCCGAAACCGCGGTATAATTCGGATTGGCTGCACCGCTCATAAGCTCAAGCGGAATAGCTCCGGTTTCATATATGGTAATACACTGATTTATTGAGGTTATAAAGTTATAAAGATAGCTTCCGGCAAAAAGAATGACGTACGCAAAATTAAGCATAAGATAATGTATACGCGTGCTTGATTTATCAAGCTTTTCGCTTTTCATACGGTCATAGATCTTTCCCTCAAGATAAGGAGATGCAAGCGGTATCCACGCTATATAAGGATTTGAAAATTTCAGCTTTTTGGAGATCACCGTCAGTGCAACAGAGTTTACAACGTACAGAAAAAAGAAGAAGCCGAGAGCAAGAACAAGTGAAGCAGTAAGCTGAAATATTTTGATCAGTGCGTAATCCTTCAAAAGCTCGGGAGTATATGACAATACCTCGTCCTGTAAAACCATAAGTAAATTCTCACATTTCTTTTAAATAAATTTTGTTATCAGCTCCGCAAGATTCATAACGATCGGTATACTCACAACGCAAAACAAGGTTGAAACTCCCACTATAAGCGAAGCGAAGGTCTGCTTTGTGTCATACGTCTCGGCAAACATTGCCACCATAGAAGCCGAGGGAAGAGCCGTCACTGCGGTAAAGAACATAATATATTGATAATCAAGTCCTATCAACGATGTAAAAACCGCCACGAAAAGAGGAATCAGAAAAAGCTTTATTGCAGACTGAAAATACATTTTCGGAGAAAAAAATATTTTTTTAAGGTTAAGTTTAGCAATAAGAGATCCCGCTATAAGAAGAGTAACGGGGGTGCATATTCCGCTGAGATAGGATAAGCTCTTTGTAAAAAATGCGGGTATCGGAAAGCGGATATTCACGATAAAAAGAATTATGCCTAAATATGCGGCTATCATTCCGTGATTGAAAAATATCTTTCCGACAGTGAGCTTTATATCCGATCTTTTTCTTGCGAATATGGCGGTACCCCATGACCACACCGAAAAATAAAAAGTAAGCTGATATATAGCTCCGAGGAAGAGTCCGGTCTCTCCGAATATTGCCTCAAGCACGGGAAGACCGATGAATCCGCAGTTTGTAAAGAGAAGAGAAAATTCAATTATCTTTCCCTCATCTACGTCCTTGAACGCTCGTCCGATAAAGTATGCGGGAACAGCAAGTATAGCTTGAATCAACATACCGAATCCGAATATTATCGCTCCTTGCTTCATCATTTCCGGGCTGTATTCAACCGAAAGAAGGCAGGAAATGATAAGAGCGGGCTGTGCAAGCTTTAATACAAGTCTCGTAAGATTTTTCGATGCCGTATCGTCGATTATGTGTATCTTTCGCATAACGTATCCGCAAACGAGAAGAACAAACATCGCAGCGATAACGGTGTATAAAGTTGTAAGATTCATACTTTAAGATCCATTTCATCTATTTTTTCTTTTATAGCCACAAGATCCTTAAGCATCTCCTCGTTTTTGCGCGGATCTCTGAGAAGCAACGCCGGATGATATACCGCGGTGAGCAAAAGATCGCCCTTTTGAACCCAGGTTCCGTGTTCCTTGGTTATCCTGTAATTCGGATCGATTATGACCTGAGCCGCAATTCGTCCGAGACACACTATCATGTACGGCTTTATTATGCGGACCTGCTCACGAAGATATTCGATACAGCATTCCTCCTCTGACGGAAGAGGATCTCTGTTCTTCGGAGGGCGACACTTGAGAATGTTGGCTATGTATATATTATCGTGCGATATGCCCGCGGCGACAAAAAAACGATCCAGAAGCTTACCCGCACGTCCGACAAACGGATAACCCTGAAGGTCCTCGTTTTCACCCGGCGCCTCACCGACAAACATAACTCTCGCATTCGGGTTTCCTTTTCCGAAAACACAGTTGGTCCTCGTATTGTGAAGCTCACATTTTGTACATTTTTTACACTTATCATAAAGCTCTTTTAATTTTTCTTCGTTTGTCACGTCTCTTCTCCTTACATAGAGCTTGTTATTTAAATTATTATACCACCTAATTGCGTTTTCGTCAAGAGCCGTTGCGGAAATTTACATCTGCTTAATACTAAATACATTGCTTAAAAAAATATTTATTATTTTAATTTGTGCTCTTATTGACAACCGTGCTCGTTTTATGGTATAATATAAAAAGTGAAAAGAAATATAAGGAAGTTATTTATATGAAAAAAATTTTAGCAGTAGACGGCAACAGTATTATAAACCGTGCATTCTACGGAATAAAGCTTCTCGATAACGGAAAGGGGCTTTACACCAATGCCATATTCGGCATGATAAATATACTTCAAAAGAACATTGATCTTGTATCGCCCGATATTTGCATAGCAGCCTTCGATCTGCCTGCACCTACCTTCCGACACAAAATGTATTCTGAATATAAGGCCGGAAGACACAAGATGCCGGACGAGCTTGCAATGCAGCTCCCGTACGCTAAAAAGGTTCTTTCCGCAATGGGATTCACTGTGGTTGAAAAAGAAGGCTACGAAGCCGACGATATCCTCGGAACGGTCGCGAACACCGGAGACCGCCTCGGATATCATTCATACATTCTCACCGGCGACAGAGACTCTCTTCAGCTCATATCGGATACAACCAACGTCCTTCTCGCAAAAACAAACGAAACGCTTCTTATGGACAAAGAAAGATTCAAGGAGATGTTTTTGGTTGACGTATCGCAGTTTATCGACCTTAAGGCTCTTATGGGTGACTCTTCGGATAATATACCCGGCGTAGCCGGAATAGGAGAAAAGAGCGCCGTAAAGCTACTTACGGAATTCGATTCGCTCGATAATCTTTATGAAAATTATCAGAATTCCTCGCTTACGGCAGGCGTAAAAAACAAGTTGATGAGCGGAAAGGAAAACGCTTATCTTTCGAAAAAACTTGCTACCATCGAGAGAAACGTTCCTCTCGATATTGAACTTTCCGACATTCTCTATAACGGCATTGATAACGATTCCGCTTATTTACTTTTTAAAGAACTCGGATTTACTAAATTCATAGAAAAATATCACTTGAACGAAGGGTTATCAAACAAAGAGGTCGAGTCTTCCGCTGCGCTTTCAGAGAAAACGTATGACGCGATAGATCTTTCCTTCGCAAAACCGAATGCCGAATACGCCGTGTCGTTTGAAAACGGGATATTTTCCGCATTCGACGGAAGCTGTATATACAGAACCGAATCAACCGAACAGATCAAGGATTTTCTAAACTCTGCTTTGATCGTCTGTGCAGACTCAAAAGCGTTTTATCATGCTATGTATCAGCATGGCATAGAATTTTCAAACGCCGCCTTTGACTGTGTGCTCGGTGCGTACGTTACAGACTCAAACACGGAATACGACAAAGAAAAGGTCTTTAACCTCTATTACGACGGTCAAAGTCCCGAAGAAGCGGTAAAAATATTCTTCAGCGCGAAGAAGATACGTGAGCAATTGGCAAAAGTAAACGGCGAA
The DNA here is from genome assembly GCA_015064885.1 of Oscillospiraceae bacterium. GTDB lineage: Bacteria > Bacillota > Clostridia > Oscillospirales > CAG-272 > SIG640. The sequence continues at coordinate 15,933 of SVRJ01000017.1, read as the reverse complement.
TCTCTTCTTTACGATATTGAGCTTCCACTTGCGCGCATTCTTTTTGAGATGGAACAAAGCGGATTCATGCTTGACGTCGACGGATTAAAGGCTTACGGCGACACCTTATCCTTTAACCTTGAAATAATTGAAAACCGGATATACGACTATGCCGGAAGAGAATTTAATATTAACTCTCCGAAACAGCTGGGTGAGATACTCTTTGAGGAACTCGGATTACCCGCGCAAAAGAAAACAAAAAGCGGATACAGCACAAGTGCGGAAGTGCTTGAAAAGCTCAAGATATACCACCCGATAGTTTCCCTGATCCTCGAATACCGTAAGCTCGGCAAGCTTATAGGAACCTACGTTGACGGTCTTATTGCCGCGGCCGACGAAAAAGGCAAGGTGCACACAAGCTTCAAGCAGGCTGCAACGGCTACCGGAAGACTATCAAGCGCGGAACCTAATCTTCAGAATATTCCGATAAAAAGCGAAGAGGGAAGAACGCTTAGAAAATTCTTTATACCCGAAAAAAGCGGAAACGTTCTTATCGATGCCGATTATTCACAGATAGAGTTGCGCCTTTTGGCTGACATATCAAATGACAAGGAAATGATAGATGCCTTCAACGGCGGAGTTGATATCCACACCTCAACCGCCGCAAACGTTTTTGGAGTGGATATAGAACACGTAACACCCCTGCTTCGCAAGCGCGCAAAGGCGGTCAATTTCGGAATAATGTACGGTATGGGCGAATTCAGCCTTGCGAACGATCTCGGAATACCGATAAAGGAAGCAAAATCCTATATCGAAAGCTACCTTGCCAATTACCCGAGTATAACAGAGTATTTTGAGAGAACAAAAAGCGAGGCTTACGAAAAAGGATACGTTGAAACTATGTTCGGCAGGCGAAGATATATCCCGGAACTCAGATCTTCAAACAAAAATTTAAAAGCGTTCGGAGAAAGAATAGCACGTAACAGTCCTATCCAGGGAAGCGCTGCCGATATAATCAAGGTTGCAATGATAAACGTCAGAAACCGTTTTCTTCGTGAATGCCCCGAAGCAAAAATAATTCTTCAGGTACACGACGAGCTTCTTGTAGAAGCTCCCGAAACAAAAAAAGACGTCGCACTCACTATATTGACTGAGGAAATGGAAAATGCCGTATCACTCAAGGTCATACTCTCCACCGAATCCGGATTCGGTGAAAACTGGTACGAATGCAAATAGTCTGTTCAAAGAAAGGAATCAAAGATGAATACCGTAAAAAAAATAACAGCAATTATACTTTTGGCAGTTATTCTTGCCACCGCGTTTATAGGCTGCAACAAAAACGATATACCCGATGAAACTACCGGAGATACCACAACCACCGAGGAGATAACAACAGAAGAAGTGACCACCGCCAGACCTAACTATTCAGAGCTTCAGTATACGGGAAAGGTCGTTATAAACAATAAGGATATCGGAATGCGCGTAGCGACATGCGTAAACTCGAATCCTTATATAGTTGATACAGAGATCACAAGAACATCTATCGTGCTCTATTGCTATATGCCGGGAACAGCTACTCTTGAGCTTACAGACTATTTCGAACGCACCGCTAAAATAACGGTAACTGTTAAAGAATCTACCGGCGCTGAAAATGAAAACAAAAAAGAACTTATTTCCACCGAAATTGACAAGTGCAAAACAGAGATAATAGAGGTTGCCGATTTCGGAGCAAAGGGTAACGGAAGCACTGATGACACGAAGGCCTTTCAGGCAGCAATAGACAGCGCCTCTCCCGGTGATACCGTATATGTATATCCCGGAAGATATAACGTTTCTCTTCTTACAATGCGCGAAGGCGTTACACTCAAAATGTATACCGAAATGACAGACGCCAAGGTCGGATATACAAAGGAAATAGCCCTCGCAGTAAATCAATCAAGATACGCTATCCTCTCCGGTACGAGAATACTCAATAACAAAAATGAGGCGAAGGGTGCCGAGGGCTGCAGTAATTTTTCAATAATCGGCGGAGTTATAGACACTAATATCACTACCAGATCCACTCTCATCTTCGGATGTGCGGATAACGTCCGCGTAGAAAACGTTATCTTCAAGGATATAAAGGGCAACCATACCATTCAGTTCACAGGCTGCACAAACTCGGTAATAGAAAACTGCATGTTTGCCGGATATGAATGCGGAGATACCTTCACACGTGAGGTGATTCAGCTTGAACCTTCTACTCCGGGAGCAACCGGAGGCCCGCTCACCTTCGCCAACGGTGAATATAACTGCCCGAAAAATATAACGATCAACAATTGCTATTTCGGAAAGAGCGATGAAGCCGGAGCGCCTCTCATGGCGATAGGTCACCATTCACAGGTCGGAGAGGCTAACGTAACAGGCCTTAAAATAACCAACAACGTTTTTGATGAGGTTCTCTATGCGGCTATACGCTACAATAATCTTGTTGACGTTGAAATAACGGGAAACACTTTTACTTCCACATCAAAATATATGAATGCAACTCAGTTCTCTCAGGCGACTACCCCTGCGTTTATAATTCTTTATCTCCATTCAGGCTCCTCAACGTATACAGCCTCCAACGGCCTTAAGGTAACCGAGGCACTCGCATCCGAGCAAGCCGGCCATCACAACATCAAAATAGAAAACAACACCTTTAATATCGGTGCCGGATCGGATAAAAGAGTTATTTATTACGCCCCGCAGTCCTATCTTCCCGGTGTATCATTTGTAAGCTGCACCCGTCAGGATAAATATGACTCACCTACGTATTCGTTCGCAGGATACAGCGTAAACCGCAACTATCTCGAAAACCTCTCTTTCTCAAATAACACCGTAACGTTTGAAGGACAGCCACAATATAAGACTTATTATATAAGACTCAGCAACGTGTTCGGCCTCAAAATGGAAGGAAACAAGATAAATCTAAACAACGGCACGTCCTTTACAACAAAGATGGGAGACTACGAAAACGGACAGTTCATTTCAACTATCGACACTACCAAGGAATTCTCTTATATAATCAACACAAAGAGCACGGATAAGAGCATAACCGTAATTTTTGGGGATAAAACGTATAAGCTGCTCGCCAACTTCACCGGAAGCGTAACTCTTAAGAAAGGCGAGGGTGGTATCATCGAATCCGAAACCGACGAAAAAGGAAATCTCACAGTAAAGATCACCCCCGTGGAAGGATATTCACTCGGTAAGATCACAGACAGCGCATCAAACGAGCTTAAGACCGGACTGAGCGTATTGACCACAAACACACTGTATAATATTTCTTTCACAAAAAACTAAGTTATTGCAAAGAGTAAAAGATGAATAAAAAGCGTTTTCTAATATTTATGATCAGCGTCCTTTTGCTCTCACTGTTTGTCGGATGCCAAAAGAACGATCCTGTGATCGCCCCCCCTCAGACCGATCCGTCCGACACCTCATCAAAACCCGAGGAAGTGACGACCCTGCCTCCCGATTATTCACAGATGAAGGTAATATCCACAGGGAAGGTACTTACTGCCGACATTGGCATGATGGCCGCGGAATATAAAAATTCAAGCCCGTATACAATTCAAGTCAGGCTGCTTCCAAACGGAGTTCACCTGTATGGATATTCAGAGGGAAGTGCTGTCATAGAGCTCACCGACTATTTTGGCCATACGGCAAAAATAACAGCTACTGTCTCGGAAAACAGCGAGAGCATTGCGGTAGACGTTGAAAAATGCAAGGATAAATTTATCGAGGTAGGACAATTCGGTGCCATCGGAAACGGATACAAAGACGATACCAAGGCGTTCCAAAAAGCAATCGATTCCGCCTCTCCGGGTGATACCGTATACGTCTATCCCGGTCGTTATAACGTGTCGCTCATTTCTATGCGTGAAGGCGTGACTCTCAGATTGTACTCGGAAATGACAAACGCTAAGGATGGATACACGGATAAAATATCTGCTGATATAAATGATCAAAAATATGCCATTCTTTCGGGCACAAGAATACTCAATACCAATAACGAAGCAAAGGGAACTACCGGAGCAAGCAACTTCTCTATCATAGGCGGTGTTATTGATTCAAACTGCAAAAATGTGTCTGTTGCCCTTTTCGCTTGCGCAGACAATTTTCGCCTTGAAAACGTAATATTCAAAGATCTTAAAAGCGGTCACACTCTTCAAATAATGGGGTGCAAAAATTCAGTAATTAAGAACTGTATGTTTGCGGGCTTTGTGTGTGGCGATAGCTATTCAAAAGAGACGATTCAAATAGAACCGGCAAGACCTAACGCCACCGGTGGCCCTATCACCTTTGAAGAAGGAGAATATTATTATTCGGAAAACATTTCGATAAGCGATTGCTATTTCGGTAAAAGTGACGAGGCGGGACCTCACGTTGTCGCAATAGGAGACCATTGCTCGGTCGGTGGAGTTACTGTGAGGAACTTCAGGATCACAAACAATTTCTTTGATGAATGTATGTACGCCTCTATACGATACAACAATCTCTCCGACGTTGAAATATCCGGAAACACTTTTCTGTCTACAGCCGAATATAAGACCCCGAACATATTCATCGGTGTGCATCAACCTGCATTTATACATCTCTATTCATCAAATAACAATAACAAATACATCGCCTCAAACGGTGAATCTATAACAGAGACCGAAGCCTCAGAACAGTCGGGATTACACAATATCAACATAAAAAACAACGTATTCACACTTGAAGAAGGCTCGGATAAGAGGATAATATATTATAATACTCAAAAATATACGCCGGGTGTATCTTTCCTCACGTTAAAGAGGCAGGACCACTTCAATACACCTACGTATGATTTTTCGGGCTATTCGGTAAATACCAATTTTATTGACGGTCTATCTTTTACCGATAATACAATTAACGTAAACGGTCAACCTGCCTATTTCAATTATTGTTTCAAAATAATAAACGCATATAACTTGGAATTTGCAAACAATAAATTGAACTTGAATAATGACGCTTCATTTTCTTACGATAACGGCGAATATCTCACCTCAACCGATCTCACAAAAAAATTCGATTTTGTCATAAATACAAAAAAGACCGACAAGACGATAACTATAAATTTTGATGGAAGATCATATCCCATATCGGCATCCTTTTCCGGCAACATAACCTTACGCAAGGAAGCGGGCGGAATCATAAAAGCCTATACGGACAAGGAAGGAAATCTTACGGTTGATATTATCCCGGCAGACGGATATTCCCCGAGTAAAATACACTTTTATTCAGGTAATGATCTGCGCACAGATCAGAACAAAATAACGTCATCAACAACGATCAATATTTATTTCACAAAAAACTGAAAGCCCCTATAATAAAAAAGCAGGAGTTAATCATGAAATTTCAGAAATATCTCATACTTATCCTCTCATTTGCTCTGTGCCTTTGCATTTTTACCGGATGTAAAAACGATCAAAACACAGAGGATCCAACCACAACTACTACAGAGGCCGATACTACTACGGAGGAAGTAACGACCATAGCTCCCGATTACTCGCAAATGACTCTTATTTCTACCGGAAAGGCCTTGAACAAGGATACCGGTATGATGGTAAAGGAGTGCATAAACTCTGATCCTTACATAGTTAATGTTGAAATAACCAGAACATCGGTACTTCTTTACGGCTATACCCCCGGAACTGCCGAACTTCAGCTCACAGACTACTTCGGGAGAAAAGCAAAGGTCATCGCTACGGTAAAGGAAGGGGAGAGAAGCATAGAGGTTTCTATAGAACCGTGTAACGACTCCTTTATTGAGGTAAGCCAGTTCGGTGCCAGAGGAACCGGAGGTGATGATACCTCCGCATTTCAGAAGGCCATAAACGCCGCAAAGCCCGGTGACACGATACACGTTTATCCCGGACTTTATAAGATATCGACTCTTATAATGAAGGATGGTATTACACTTAAGCTTTACACCGAAATGACGGACGCCAAGCAAGGATTCACCGATGAGATCGCCGCAGCAGTAAAAGCTAACAAATATGCAGTGCTTTCAGGTGCTATAATTCTGAACAATGATACGAAAAGCAGTTCGGACAATGCTTGCGGCAACTTTACCATAAGCGGTGGTGTATACGACTGTAATCATACATCCCGTGGTATAACCTTTGGAAGAGGAGACAACATCAGACTTGAAAATATCATTTTCAAGGATATCTCCAATAACCACGTTATCCAGATAACAGGCTGCACCAACACTACAATAGAAAATTGTATTTTCGCAGGATTCAAATGCGGCGATGCCTTCACACGTGAAGTGGTTCAGATAGAACCCTCACACTCGGGCGCAGGATCTCTTAAATTCGAAGAAGGTGAATTTTACTATTGCGAAAACATTACCATAAATAACTGCTATTTTGGTGAAAGCGACGAGCTTGGTGCTCCTCTTATGGCCATCGGACATCATTGGTACAACGGAAAAGCAAACGTTTCCGGTTTCAAAATAACCAATAACGTATTTGACGAATGTCTCTACGCGGCAATCAGATACAATAGTATAATCGATACCGAAATAAGCGGTAACACTTTTATTTCTTCCTCAAAATACATGAATGCGACGCAATATAGTGAGACCACAACTCCCGCATTCATACTTCTTTATCATCCTACAGCAGAAACAAAATACAAGTCTATCAGCGGTTCCAACGTAATAAGAACTATATTACAGGCACAGGATGGTTTCGATAACCTGAAGATCGAGAATAATACCTTTACTCTCGAAGAAGGATCGGATAAACGAATAATATACATAGTAAACTCCAGTATCACTCCCGGCGCTACCTTTACTACAATTAAAACTCAGGATTCCTATAACTCTCCGGTATATGAATACCACGGATTTGTTATTAATAAGAATTACGCCCAAAACGTATCCTTCTCAAACAACACGATCAACATAAAAGGCCAGCCCAAATATACAAACTATTACTTGAAGCTCACTAATATATACGATCTTAAATTCGAAGGGAATAAATTCAATCTTGCTGACGGTGTAAAATTCACACTTGCAAGCAGCGGATACGAAAAAGGACAACAGGTATCCTCTACAGATCTTTCGGGTCAGTGCTCTTACTCTGTTACGGTTAAAAGCTCTGACAAAACTATAACGGTAAACTGCGGTGATCAGAAGTTTAAGATATCAACAAGCTTTGGCGGTACGATAGTGTTTAAGAAGGGAGACGGGGGAACCTTATCTACAGAGGTGGAAAACGGTAACCTTGTAATAAACGTGATCCCATCCGAAGGATACAAATTCGGATCGTTCAAGGATCAAAATTCACAAACGCCTTCCGCTGAAATCGAGGTAAAAGCAAATACGTCCTTCAATATAACCTTTGTTAAATAAAAAAACACCGAGACGGCTCGTAAATGAGCCGTCTCGGTGTTTTATGTAGTTTTAAAATTGCAGTTTATTATACGATACCCTGCCACTTCATAGCGTTGGCAACTTTTATAAATCCTGCGATATTCGCACCTGCAACAAGGTCGCCCTCCATACCGTATTCCTTAGCCGCATCGTAAGAAGCTTTATATATAGAAGCCATGATCTGACGAAGCTTCGCGTCTACCTCTTCAGCTGTCCAGCTGTAACGCATAGAGTTCTGAGACATTTCAAGACCGGAAACAGCAACACCACCTGCGTTTACTGCCTTAGAGGGAGCAACTACGACACCGTTCTGCTTGAGATAAGCAACCGCCTCGTTGGTAGTAGGCATATTTGAAACTTCAACGTAATATTTGATTCCGTTTGCAACGATCTTTTCCGCCTCGGTAACTCCTACCTCGTTCTGTGTAGCACAAGGCATGAGAATGTCTGCCTTTACTCCCCAAGGCTTTTCTCCGGGGAAGAAGGGAACACCGAACTTATCAGCGTAATCCTGAACCTTATCGCGGCAAGAAGCACGCATTTCAAGCATGAAATTGATCTTTTCTTCTGTAACGATACCGTCTTCATCATAGATATATCCGTCAGGACCCGAAATTGTAACTACCTTACCGCCGAGCTCTGCAACCTTTTTAGCGGTACCCCAAGCAACGTTTCCGAAGCCGGAAATAGCAACCGTCTTACCCTTTATTCTTTCACCAAAGGTCTTGAGCATCTCAACCGTGTAATATACAGCACCAAAGCCTGTAGCCTCAGGGCGGATAAGAGAACCGCCGCAAGAACGGTCTTTGCCTGTAAGAACACCGGTAAATTCATTGCGAAGTCTCTTATACTGACCGAAGAGATATCCGATCTCACGTGCACCTACTCCTATATCTCCTGCAGGTACGTCTGTATCGGCACCGATATGCTTCTGAAGCTCTGTCATAAATGACTGACAGAAACGCATAACCTCTCCGTCGGATTTTCCCTTGGGATCGAAGTCAGCTCCGCCTTTGCCGCCGCCCATCGGGAGAGTGGTCAAAGAGTTTTTAAAGGTCTGCTCAAAACCGAGGAACTTCATAATAGAAAGGTTTACCGAAGGATGGAATCTGAGACCTCCCTTATAAGGACCGATAGCGGAATTGAACTGAACTCGGAAACCGCGGTTGATCTGTACGTTGCCGTTGTCATCAACCCACGGAACGCGGAAGATGATAGTACGTTCAGGCTCTACCATACGTTCTACGACACCTGCCTTAACAAGGTCGGGGCGCTGTACTATTACAGGCTCGATGGATTCAAGAACTTCTTTTACAGTCTGAAGAAATTCGGGCTCATTTGCGTTTTTCTTGCAAACATCATCATAGATTTTTGCAATATATTCTGTTTTAAAACTCATTTTACACCTCCGAAATGGGTTGTTTATAGATTTATGCTAAATATTATAGCACATAAATGAAAAAAATGCAATAGCAAAATTGCAAAAACAGCACATAGACAATATTTTTTTAATCATTGTACACATTTACACAAAAAATTAATATTAAAGGCTTGACACAATGGTAGATATTTGGTATAATATAATATAGGGTAATATTTAAAGGAGCTTTGATATGAGTACAATTTGCTTTTTTAACGGTTATATTTACGACCACAAGATACCTTCCTTTGTGAAGGGGTCCGTTCTTTGTGAAAACGGAAGCATAATAGATATTTTATTCGGAGAGAAAGCATGTTTCTCCGCCGACACGGTAGTAGATCTGCACGGTAAATACCTTACCCCGGGATTCACCGATGCACATACACACGGAAGAGCGGGATATGACTTCAATACCGCTGATACTGACGCAATAGAAATAATGCTTAAAAGCTATGCTAAAAGCGGTGTTACCTCACTCTTTCCAACACTTGCCTCTGCCCCGTTTGATTCTTTGCTCGAGCAGGGAAAACGCATACGCGAATTCACATCTTCGGAAAAGACAGCACACGCTGTAGGTGTTCATGTTGAAGGACGATACCTCAATCCGCAAAAAAAAGGTGCGCACAATCCGGAGCTTCTGTCACCACCAAACGCAGACGAGGTTGCCGCGCTTCTTCAAAGCATATCTCTCCCCATGCACGTTTCTGCGGCATACGAACTTGATCAGGATGAAAGTTTTATAAAGGCACTTAGATCTGCCGGTGCAACCGCAGGACTCGCACATACAAGTGCCGACTATGCCAAAGCACTCGACCTCTACAATAAATACGGGATTTCACTTTCGCATATGTTCAACGCTATGCCTCCTCTTCATCACCGTGAAGGTGGAGCCGTATGCGCGGGACTTTGCTCTGATATGTATACCGAAATAATATGCGACGGAATACACGTTTCCGCCGAAATGGTGAAGCTTGCATATAAGTGCAAGGGAAGCGAGAGGCTTGTTCTTGTGAGCGACTCTATGGAAGCTACCGACTGTCCGGACGGTGAATACTCTATAGCGGGGCTTCCGGTAGTTGTAAAGGATTCTATAGCCAGAACGCTCGATGGAGCTTTGGCGGGAAGCACGCTGAGTCTTGAAACCGCGGTAAACAATCTTGTAAGCTTTACTGATACAGATATTCCTTCCGCGCTCAGATGTGCCACCGTAAACCCTTGTAGAATGCTTGGTATCTTTGATCGGTACGGATCGATAGAAAAAGGTAAAAGCGCGGATCTTATCGTAGCCGACATCACAGATAAAAATTTCAAAGTAGTTGACGTTTACGTCAGTGCCGGCGCTTGAAAACAAATCACCTAAAGGAGTTTAACCTATGACAACAAATAATACCAATACTCCTTCCTTTGCAAAAAAGATTTACATTGATATACGTCGTGACGCCAAAAGGATCTTGGCGACAGAGAACTGCCGCGCAATTCTTGTTGCAGGCTCTGTTTTGGGAGCTTCTTTGATAGCACTGGCGATCTTTCTTTCTACTACAGTGCTTACCGCGTCACCGACGCTTGCAACCTCCGAAAACTATCCTCTTGTAAACGGCATCATGTTTACCGTCGCCGCTTTCTTTACGCTGTTTTTCTTTCCACCGATATACTGCGGACTCTACAATGCGGCATTGGTAAGTGCAAACGGCGAAGCACCGACGTTTCACGATCTTTTTAAATTTTATTCTTCCGCAAAGCTGTATTCAAGAAGTATACGAATATTTCTCGCATCCTCTTGGTATATCTTCGGACTTATACTAACGCTCGGTCTATCTTATATAGTTTTAGGAGTATCAAACGAATATTTTCCCGAAGGTTCAAAGACGTTCACCGATTTTGTCTTCAGCCTTCAATATTCCTTCACCGTTTTCGGCGGAATAGTTTTCTTTGCAAGAAGAAAGTTTAAATTCATTTATATTCCGATGGCTGTTGAAAACACCGACCTCTCACTCAGGGAATGCTCGCGCGCATACCTACGAACAGGATATCTCCCGTACCGAATGTATTTTTCCGGAGACACCGGAAAGACCTTCGGACTTCTCATCGCGTCTGTGCTTACGATCGGTATTTTATATATACTTTATGCTGCACCGCGCGCTGTTGCCAATAAAACGGCATACTATAAAGCAATAAAAATTGACTGATAATTATACAAGGAGCTTACACACTATGGAAAAACAAAAGTATTATCTTACAACCGCAATCGCATACGCCTCCGCCAAGCCTCATTTCGGTAACACCTATGAGGTCATAATGTCGGACGCATACGCAAGATATAAAAGAGAAAGAGGATATGACGTATATTTCTGCACCGGCACAGATGAACACGGTCAGAAGATAGAAAACAAGGCCAAAGAAGCCGGAATATCCCCCAAAGAATACGTGGACAAGGTGTCCGCCGAGATCAAGGGCGTATGGGACCTTATGAACACCTCTTATGATTATTTCATAAGAACCACAGACAAAAATCACGAAGCTACCGTCCAGAAGCTCTTCAAAAAGTTTTACGATCAGGGAGACATATATAAGGACTGCTATGAGGGTTGGTACTGTGAGCCGTGTGAATCCTTCTTCACCGAAACTCAGATAGTAGACGGAAAATGCCCCGATTGCGGCAGACCCGTGCAAAAGGCAAAGGAAGAAGCGTATTTCTTTAAAATGAGCAAATATGCCGACGTTCTCCTCAAGCACATAGAGGATAATCCCGAATTCATTCAGCCCGAATCCAGAAAGAAGGAAATGGTCAACAACTTCCTCAAGGCAGGACTTCAGGATCTTTGCGTATCCAGAACCTCGTTCAAATGGGGAATCCCCGTAACCTTCGATGACAAGCACGTAGTTTACGTTTGGCTTGATGCGCTTACAAACTATATCACCGCTCTCGGATACGATCCCGATCTCGAAGAGCAACCCGAAAATTTCAAAAAATATTGGCCCGCAGACGTTCACATAATCGGAAAGGATATTCTCAGATTCCATACGATCTACTGGCCCATATTCCTCATGGCTGCCGGAATAGATCTTCCAAAGAAGATATTCGGACATCCTTGGTTCAACTTCGGAACGGATAAAATGTCAAAATCAAAAGGAAACGTTATATACGCGGATAAGCTGTCCGAGTACGTAGGCGTTGACGGTGTAAGATATTATGCTCTTGCCGAAATGCCCTATGCAAACGACGGAAGCATAACGTACGAAAATGTTATTCAAAGATATAACACAGATCTGTGCAATAATCTCGGTAACCTTGTAAAGCGTACCCTCGATATGCAGAAAAAATACTTCGGCAAGGTAATACAGTCCCCGGACTGTACAGAGGAAATAGACGCTGACCTCAGAAATACCGCTGTTAACGCTTATTCAAGGCTTTGCCTTGCAATGGATGAGTTCAGAATAGCAGACGGTCTCGAAGAAATTTTCGCCTTTCTGAGCAGAGCAAATAAATATATAGACGAAACCACTCCCTGGGTTCTTGCAAAGGATCCCGAAAAGCAGGGAAGACTCGGTAGCGTTCTCTATAATCTCCTCGAAAGTATCCGCTGGGCTGCGGTAATGCTCCGCCCCTTCATTCCCGCCAGTGCCGATGCTATCCTCGATCAGCTCGGAACCGAGCTTCGTTCCTACGACACTGTTGGTACTGCAGATAAGTTCTGCGGCATGAAGGTTGGCATGTCTGTAAACGATTCTTACGTTCTCTTTGCAAGAATAGATGAAGCAGCCCTCATGAAGCAGATAAACGAATACATGGAAGAACAGCGTCGAGAAGCAGCAGCGGATGCCCCCGTTGAAAAGCCCGAGGGACTCGCTCTTATCGGAATCGACGACTTTATGAAGGTAGAACTCCGCTCAGCAAAGATAATAGATTGTGAACCGGTAAAGAAGGCGAAAAAGCTTCTCAAGCTTACAATAGATCTCGGATATGAAAAGAGAACGGTCGCCTCGGGTATTGCAAAGTTCTATAAGCCCGAAGACCTCATCGGCAAAAAGATCATACTCGTAACAAACCTCAAGCCCGCTGTTCTTTGCGGAATAGAGTCTGAGGGAATGATCCTCGCATCGGGCGAAGAAACGGTAAGAGTCGTATTTCTTTCAGATGATACTCCTCTCGGAGAAAGAATAAGATGATATCATTTTTTGACGTACACGCCCACTATACCGATAAAAGATTTTCAGAGTACGGCTTTGACGTTGATTTTATTCTCAGAGATTGCTTTTCAACAAACGTCTACAGAATAGTCAACTCGGGAACTGATCCCGAAAATTCAAAGCAAGCCATAGAAATGGCTAAAAGATATCCCGGGATGTGCGCTTCAGTAGGCATACATCCCACGGATGCCTTCTTTATCGAAGACTGCGATTACGCACTCGGACAGATCGAGCATCTTATTTTGCAGGAAAGATACGAAATAGCGGCCATAGGCGAGATAGGCCTTGACTACTATCATGAAGACATGCTAAATAAAAGTAAACAAAAATACTTCTTTGACGCACTTCTTTCTCTTTCCGAAAAGCACCGACTCCCCGTAGTAATACATTGCAGAGAAGCCATGGGAGACTGTCTTGACATAGTGAGATTGCATCCGAATTCTTACGGTGTCTTCCATTGCTATGCAGGAAGTGCCGAAACCGCAAAAGAGCTTATAAAGAGAAATTATTTTATATCCGTCTGCGGTAACGTTACTTACAAAAAATCGGAAAAGCTTGAAAACGTAATAAGGACAGTGGGAGCAGAGCATCTTCTCACAGAAACAGATGCCCCCTATATGGCTCCCGCACCGCTTCGCGGAACAGTAAATAATTCGTCTAATATTCTCCATTCCGCAACAAAGATGGCACAGATCCTCGATATGAAGCTCGACACCTTTTCACGTATAACGAGAAACAACGCCGACAGTATATTCAAGGTTCCGAAGTTCTGCAATTTATAAGCAAAAAAGGCTTGTTGTTTTTTTACAACAAGCCTATGAATATTAACGGAATCAGCCCTCCAGAGAGCAAAATCGGCTGTATAGCGACATATAATCCGTAACCGCGATCTTACCCGAATTTGCATAGCAAGTAACAACTATATATTCATTTCCCTTGCTGTCCTCGGCAAATGTGAAAAGGCAGCATTTTGCTTCGGGAGTATATCCGCTTTTACCTCCGAACTGCGTGGAGCCCGGTGCCTGAGATTTTGAAAGAGTCTTATTATACTGGTTGACTCTCCATCTATACAGTGTACTCGTAGCGGTTCTGGCGGATGAGACGTTAGTCTCCGGGTAAGTGTAGCTCGTTTGCTGCATCAGATACTTTATGTAATCATATCGGCACGCGTAGTCGAGTATTACCGCAAGATCGCGTACGGTCGTATAATGATCCTTATTGTGAAGACCGGTACACGTAACGAAATGCGTATCTTCAAGCCCGAGCTCAGCGGCTTTGTTATTCATCATATTAACAAATTCCTGTTTTCCGCCATAGCAGAACTCAGCAAGCATAAGAGTAGCGTCCGCGCCCGAGGGAACTATCACACCGTGAAAAACGTCGTAAATGCGAACCTTCTCTCCCTTCTTGAATCCGGCGTTTGAGGCGCCTTCTCTGTAGGTATAATCTATTATATCCTGACTTATCTCAAGATAAGTGGACATAATGTCAACGTCGTTATTTATCATATATTCATATGCAACGATAGCGGACATTACCTTTGTCAGCGACGCGGGATATATTCTTTCAGAGCTTTTCTTTGAAGCGAGTATATGACCCGTATTTCCGTCAACAACTATTGCATATTCCGACGTTATACTGCTTCCTATAGATGCGGTCTTCTCATCTCCGTAAAGCTTAAGCGCACCGGGTGAATTGTAAGATGGAAGATCAGACGTATCGGGTGAGCTCCCACCCACATCAGTGTTTGCGGGTCCGCCTGTATTAAGTGGCTCATACACCGAGTTTGCGTTGTATACGCCGCTTATAGTATCGTTATCAGCAGACGCTCTGTTTATTGTCAGATTCAATGAAATACATACTATGGCAAGCACAACCACCATGATCACAAGACATATTACAGTACCGTTTGCGGCATTGCGTGCTCGCACCGTGCTTCCGGAAGGCGTATATACGCTTCCGTTATATCTGTAGACAGTTTTAGACATTTGTACACTCCGTTTTCTTTACAGCAAAATAAACATAAATATTTTATCATAAACACAGTGACGTGTCAACAAAAACAATGTAAATTTTTTATCAAGAAAGAAACAACAATTTCAAAGCATATATTCCGGAGACTTTCAAATGAGCAAATATTTCAAAAAGGTGTGCGCTATACACGATCTTTCCTGCTATGGCAGATGCGCACTTACCGTTATAATACCTGTAATGTCAAGGCTGGGTTACCAGGTCGTTCCGATCCCTACGGCAATTCTTTCTACCCATACCGGAGGCTTTTCCGATATGCTGTTCACAGATCTCACCGAACAGATGAGAGGGATATGCGATCACTTTAAAAGCCTTGATATCAACTTCGATGCACTTTTTACAGGATTCTTGGGGTCTGAACATCAGATAGAAACTGTAGAATACATAATCGATACTTTTCTCGGAGATGACAATCTGTTTCTTCTCGACCCTGTAATGGGCGATGACGGAAAACTCTATTCAACGTATACTCCCGCTATGGTCAGCGGAATAAAGCACCTTGCTTCAAGGGCTCATATTTTAACTCCGAATCTCACCGAAGCATGCCTTTTGACCGATAAACCATACCCTGACCTTTCCCATCTTAGCGTAATTGAAGCCGAAAAAATATCAGTTTCAATATCTGAAGAGTTATCGTCTCTGTATCCTGATTCGGACGTTGTAATAACCGGTATCGTTTGCAAGGATAAGATCCTTACCGCATGCAAGGAAAAACGCAATGAGATCAAATTTATAGAAAATACGCTTCAGCCCGTCTCATTTCCCGGCACCGGAGACCTTTTTGCATCTCTTCTGCTTTCCGAAACGCTTAATGGTAAAACCTTTTTCGACAGTGCCCGCTATGCCTCGGATATGACCACATATGCCGTAAAGCTTTCACAAAGCA
>SVRJ01000016.1 GCA_015064885.1 Oscillospiraceae bacterium | reverse complement strand
TCGGGTGTCTTTGTCGTCTCGGGTGTCTTTGTCGTTTCGGGTGTCTTCGTTGTCTCGGGTGTCTTTGTTGTCTCGGGAGTCTTTGTCGTCTCGGGGGTCTTTGTCGTTTCGGGTGTCTTCGTTGTCTCGGGTGTCTTTGTCGTTTCGGGGGTCTTTGTTGTTTCGGGGGTCTTTGTCGTTTCGGGGGTCTTTGTCGTTTCGGGAGTCTTTGTCGTCTCGGGTGTCTTTGTCGTCTCGGGGGTCTTTGTTGTCTCGGGAGTCTTTGTTGTCTCAACCGGTCTTGTAGTCTCTATCGGAGACTGGGGAAGAATAACAACGTGAAGTTCTCCGCCGATAGAACGATAGGAGTAGGAAAATCCTCCGGTCACGCCCGCCTTTCCGCCTATCTCAGCGATATTGGAGTTGAGCCAGCTTACGAATCCGCTCATGTCCCCGCTGACGTAAAATGCGGCGGAGAGGTTGCCATCCTTCAATTTTTTTGCCACGCTATCCGAGGAATACGAGCTTCCGATAACGTTAGCCGAATTCACCCTGAAATAGTTCGCTGCGTCCGAATCGCACACGGGAAGCGGATACGCCGTTTCGGATATGGCGTGATCCTCCTTTATCGCGCTGTCGCTGAGGTTAAAGTATGCGTGGAAGAGCTCGTCTCCCTGGTCGTCCCAGGTGACGTCGGTGTGATAGTATTTTCCGTTTATTCGAACGTAGTTCCATGCGTGACCCTCGCTTCTTCCGCTTGTGGGATTTATACTTGTTCCCACAGCCACAAAGGAGCGTATGCCCACGCGCTGAAGCAGACACTGAAGAGCCTCGGCATATCCGTCGCATACCGCCTTCCCTTCAACGAGTGCTCCGTAGGCGTTGTGTGCGTTTTCAGCTGAGACGTCGTAGGTTATCCTCGAGGCGAGAGCATCGTGGAACGCAAGCTCCTTTTCATAGTCGCTCATAGAGGATGAGGCAAGAGGAAGAAGCGTGCTTATCGCCGCCTCAAGCTCTCTTTTTGCATTGTCAAGCTCGGCGCCCGACATCGTATACGTAAGCTTCAGAAACATAACTGTCGTGCTCGAATAGGAATAGCTGTACTGATTCCCTACCCAGAAATGGTCGGCACGGTCCCGCATGTAAGCATCGAGAACGGCAGCCACCTCGTCCGCGCTGATAGGATCCTTCCCGTTGTATACGCTTATACTGTCGCTGAGCGCCTCCGCACCCGCAACTATACTGTCGTACGCATAGAGCAGAGCGGTCGAATTTTCTGTAAGCGAGAGCGCATATCTCCCGTAATATTCATAGTCGCCGTCAGCCGACACCGCAGCCGGCAGAAGCAAAAGCGCGCATATAAGCGCAAGCGCAAGGGCAATCACCCTTACCGCATTACGTTTGAGTGTTTTCATCACGGTACCTCCGTCAAAGTGATCAAAATATGTCTTATATATATTATACCACACATCTTTCGATTCTTCAAGGGGATAGAAGCACCTTTTTCAAAAAGCAGGGGAGGGACCTTTGCTCCTCCCGTTTGTTTTTACACCAAAAAGCCTCCGTCATCCTGCACAAAGAAAAAGGAATATTTTTGTGCACTCATACAAATGTGAGGAAAATCGACAAATTTACACTTGACATTTTTTTACGCATATGATATAATTAAAGTGAAAAGCGGCAGATGCGTCTCCGGATACCCCTCACGGAATGACGAGGGATGACCACCGCAAAAATAAAAAGGAGGTTGTGTATATGAAACACAAAACCGCAAAAGCGAACGTAAGAACAAGAACAGGGCTTTTGAGCCTGCTGCTCGCTGTGCTTATGACACTTTTCTGCTTTCCCGTTACGGCACTCGTAAACGGTGAGACGAACGGAGGGAATGCTTACGAGGCACCGGACAGCGTGCAGAACATTGGACTGTCCGAGCAGACAAACGGACTTAGCGAGCTTACCGATGTTTCAAAAATAGCTTTGAACGGAATGTCAGAGGAAGACGGAGAACCTGTAAGACTGCCTCTGCTTGAGAAGGATCTGTATACAATAGCTTATACAGACACATCCGGTAAGTGCAAGATGAAGATGTTTTCATATCCTGTAAAATACGTCGACGCTGACGGCAAGATAAAGGATATCTCTCTTGAAATAGAACAGGATGAAAACGGAGGCTTCAGAACAGCCGCAAGCAATATTATAACAAAATTCCCGCAAAAGCTTACGGACGGTATTTCTCTTGAATATGATGATATCAAGATAGAAATGACCCCCGTCGAGAGCACAGACGGAAAGATCTCGACCGAGAAGATCGGAGCATTTAACGCAATGCTTTCTGCTGATAATAAAAAGGTGTCTTACACATTTGGCAGTAAGACACGCCTTGATTATGAGCTTACGTATACGGGATTTAAAGAGGACATCGTTGTTGAGAGCTATACCGGACAGACCGAATACAACTTCTTTATTAAGACAAACGGCCTCACTCTCACAGAGCGAAGCGGCTCGTATTTCATCGAGGACAGTGACGGTAACGTTAAAGCAACGATAGGCGATATTATCATCTTTACGGCAGACGAAAGAAATAACACCTTCGGCAGCATGACGCATACTGTAATTAAAGAAAATCAAATATACGCAATGACAGTACACGTCGATGCCGAATTTCTCAAAGATGAAAAAACAGCTTATCCCATACGTATTGACCCTACTGTAGAAATAAATTATGATAACAACGGTGCCGGTGCAATAGAAGATTACACCGTAAACACGGTCGACACTCTTTCGGGCAGCTCCGGATCTATATGCCTTGGAAAATACGCCTCGGACGGCTCTGTGTCAAGGATACTGATGAGAATACCGAACTTTAATTTCGCTCAGTACACGCAAAACCAGATAGTAAACGTTTCGGTGAACATACGCGATCTCCAGCCGGGAACTGCGGAGGCTGTTGTCTCATGCTACCGCTTTACCGGAAACGCATGGAGCGAATCATCTTCTGTCAGCTGGAACGGAGTAAACGCAAACGCATACTCAGACCTTCAGGATACAAAAACGGTGTCATATGCAAGCGGAAACGCACAGCCGACCACCTATTGGTACTCGTTTAACATAACGAACGTAGCAAAGCAGTGGGCGGCGGGCACGGCGGATCAAAGCAAAGGAATCATCTTCAAAGCCGCTGACACCACCGAATCCGGATCGGCACACGTCTATAAAACTTTCGCGTCGTATAACAGGGCAAGCTATAAACCGACGGTGACGGTGGAATACGTTTTGCAGGTATATCCTATAGAAGTTGATAGTAGAATTCTTGAATTAGAATTAGGTACAGGTAATATAGCTGATCGAAAAAAGCAAATGACGACAAATAAAGGTGATATACTTTCAAATTTCCCGGACGCCGAGCTTAATTATTACTCATTGGATAATAATATTGCAACAGTCGACGGCAATGGTGAAATTACAGGTCATAATAATGGAGTAACAACAGTAGCAATTTCCATATTTGTGCCAAGCGAAGATAAATTGTATTATGGTGAGTGCACAGTTTACGTTTACACTTTCAACTTGGATGCGGACGATTATCATATTATATCTTATGAACGAGAGAACTTTCTTTTCGCACAGTTTGATAATACTATAAAATTAAAAGAAGACGTATATGGTGCCGCCGGTGCTAAAGTCTGGTCGATCCAAAAGGTTGAAGGTGAGGAAACAGGAAAAATACATTACATAAAAATAAAAGAATCCGAATCATCAAATACATATTATTATCTTACAATATCGAATGATAAATTGCAACTGACTACAAACTTTAGCAGCAGTGATGCCTTAAAATGGAAAATCACTTACAGACCTTCATCTGGCCTCTATTATATTCGCAATGTCGCTACATCTAAAGGATATGATCTTAATGAAGACGGTGATATCGTGGCTGAAACCGATATGGCCAGATGCTATTTAATAAAGACGGATGAATACGACAACTTGAATTCATTCAGTATAAATATTCCTACTTGGATACCAAATGAAAGTACAGTATATACACTGTCTAATTTGGAGTTTAAAATCAATCCTCCGAATTGTGAAGAAGCAACTTTTTCACAACCGAACAATTTCATCTGGAAAAGTAGTGATACACGTATTTTAAATGTAGATGAAAACGGCAACTTTATAATAACACCAATCAGTAATTCATCGGGCGGATATGTTGCAATTAAAATAACACATAAGTCTACAGGAAAATTTGTTGTAGCTAATATTGTTCTTGGTCAAATGATTCCAAACAGCACGGTATACGATTTAATGAATATCGAATCTGATAGATATGCTGAGATTGAAGGACATACAACTAATGAGGGAGCCTACATTCAAGAAGCTGAATATCACGGTGAAAGCAATGCAAAATGGTACTTTACTTATGCAGGTGATGGATATTATAAGATAAGGTCAGTTCTTGCAAACAAATATATTGCTGCTACATCGACAGCAGCAGGCGCTGCAATTATACAGACAAACGTTGTATCCGATTTGTGCTTGTGGAAGCTTATGGTTACAAAAACCGGCAACTATAAATTTGTTCTGAAAAATACAGATAACTTGGTACTGTCGCTCCCATCTCTTTCGGAAAGCGCCGGAACTAATTTGGTCCTGAAAGCGTACTCGGATGATGCTTTGTATACAGACGAATGGTTGCTTCAGCAGAAGAGAGATGCATCATTTATTGTACTATCTGAAGTGTATTATGATAATCCGTTTTTTGATAATGTACTTGACGATTGGGCTTCGACAGCGTATAATAACAATGTTTTTGCTGATCAGGTATCTATGGGGCATAATATTTTGCTTAACCATATGGTAAATTCAAAAATTACAGCCATAATGACACACGGTAATTGCTTAGAAGTGCATACATCGCATAATAAGATCACAACAGCAATGCTTGCCGAATTACCGGAGAATGCTTTGGAATCTTCCGAACTTATCATTTACGGAAGTTGTGAGGCAGGAAAAGAAGATAACGAAATGATAAATATCGTAGAAGCAACGTATGCGCTTGGATGTGATGTGGTTATAGGATTCCCTGAAACAGTAGATCATTACGAGATAAATGTATGGTTTGAAAAATTCTTTGAGTGTTTAGCTGCGGGAATGACTGTGGAAGAAGCCAAAAATAATACCGAAGCTTATATAGTAACAGAATATCCTGCTCATACCACTTACGATCCCCAGGTTTTAGGCGATACAACAAAAAGATTTGTAGATTGATTTTATATGGAGGTTATGATCATGAAAAAGTTTTTATCGTCTTTGCTCGTAGTTGTTATAGTGTTGACGGTGTTGACTTCTTGTGCAGTTACGACAATATCTCCATCAGAGACTACTTTATCTACAGATAGTAATGATATCATTCAGACAACAGATCCGAATGAAAAAGTTACATCCGCAAAAGGAACAGAGGAAGTACCCGGGCCCGGTGAAAAAGAAGAAGATTTCATTGATTTATCCGGAATTGATAAATCAAAACTCGAATATTATGATGTATATAAGGAGCAAGCATCGACATATCTTTTTAATGTTTCGAGTGATCGCCTGTACGGACAGGCACATACAGAAGAAAAATTTGAAAATCCAATAAAATCTACAATTAAGATTGGAAAATATGAAACTGAGGCTTATTTGACAAAGATATGGACATTTAAAAATTCCGAGAAACGTTCATTTTATACATTAGGAGCTATAGGGTATATAATACACGAAGCTGAAGATTACAGCACGTGTTCAGTTTATACGTACGCAAATGACTCCCCTCTCTCAAGGTTTGGTTATTCTGAAATTACGGTAGAAACATTGGAGAAGCATGCTTATAATTATTTATCCAATTATATAGATTTGGACGACATTAAGGGCTTTAAACGTGAGGTTTATACTGATGTCGACATCGTATATACAGATAACGAAGCAGCGCATACTTCAGGATTAGCGAACGGATTACTTTCTGCAAATGATGAGCTCCCGCCACCGTTTGAGGACAATCAAAAAATTGAGAAAATCAGAGGCTACGAGATCAAATATTATATTGAATTTGACAATGGATTCAGAACGCCTGATTATATAACCGTTCTTTATCGTGCAAACGGGGATATTCATCAAGTTCGGTTCAGACATGATGACATCGATGAGAAATCTATTTCCTTTGATCGAACAAGCGTGGATTATTGTGTTCAGCAGTGGATAGAAAGAGTCAAAAAAGATAATGTTGAGCTTATAGGCTGGCGATATAGGTATTCTGCTCCTAAGTTTCAGTGCGAGGATGAAAGAATATGTGCCGAAGTGATCATATGCGTAAAAATAGGAGAAAGGGATCCGTTTTACGATACAATTAAGTTGTATATATCGCTTCGGAAGTATGACGAATACGATAATTAGTGGCTTTACAAAGGAGATTGCAATGAAAATTATAACAAAATCAATATTGGTTTATTATCTCATTTTGATGGTAGCATTCTCCTGCAATGGTTGCTCGAAAGATAACACCGTGCAAGAACGATCGTTTGAAGAATTGCTTAATGATGTGACCGACGTTATTGCTGTAAAGCATAGCGGATCTATTTTAAAAAACGGTATCTATTATCACTCATTTTCTGTTATTAAGAGCGTGCGAGGAAATCCTACCGAGGAAAGTATAACGGTAAGCCATACCGGAGACAGCGACAATATCCGTATCGACGACATTGAAAAAGACGTAAGCAATAATGTACAATTCAAAAAGGGCTGTAAATATCTTTTACTCATTAAACGCAGAGCAGATGCTTTCAGCGAGACAGACAACTTTGAGCCGGTGGAGAAAAGTCTTATTATTCCTCTTGATGAAAATGAAAACGCTTACCTTAACGACAATGACAGTCTAATCTACGGCAAGCCGCTTAAAAAGTATATTTCAAAAGAAACCCAAAATGCATTTAGCGACAAAACGCTGGAGACCTATGTTGCAGAGCTTGTTAAAAATAATCCTTTGTTAATATACGATAATGGATTTATCAAAGAAACAGACGTAAAAAGTGTTATAAGCGGTTCGCAATATATATTCCGTATATCCTTAGAGCGCGAGGGAATAAAGAGCTTCAACGGTGACAGAGCTACGTATGACTGTAAAGTTAAGCTCGTATACAAAGGGGAGTTTAAAGAAAGCATCGTATCTGTGATCTTACCCTCGGATAAAGTTGAGATCGGCAAAGAATATATTGTAGCGGTAAACCTTGTAGCTGATTCACACGACTTATTTAAAATATCAAGCAGAAACAGTATTTTTTCTATCGAAGACGAAGATTTAATCAGAGAAGTGTTGAATTAATAGTCTTTTTCGACGTGACCTTTCCGTAACAGATCTATTCCCCACCTCACCGAGGTGGGGCGTTTTTATAAAGCTCTTATTTAGGCGGTCGGTAGGAAAAAGTGCTTGACAAAGCGTTTTATGTGTGATATAATTAAACTGCGGACAGGTATTATTTTCGTTATATCCGCAAGACTGACTGAAAGCAAAGAGGGTCATCGCAATGAAGAATGCCAACATAATTTTTACAGAGCCGTACGTCGCGAAGCTTATCGAAAAAGAGATAGGCCATCCGGGTGCGGGTGAGGTGCTCGTACGCAGTGTACGCGACACGATAAGCTCGGGAACAGAGAGGGCGAATTTTATCGGAGACGCCAACATAAATTCGACAAAGGCTCCCGGTGTATCCTTTCCGAGGCAGAACGGTTACAGTATTGCCGGGATCGTCGAGGAGGTAGGCGAGGGAGTAAAGAGTGTTTCTGTCGGAGACAGGGTTGCGTGCTCATGGACAAAGCACGCAAAATACAATATTCTGAAGGAAGAGAAGGTATACAGGCTTGATCCTTCTATAGGTTTTGATGCGGGGGCTCTCGTTCACATAGCTACCTTCCCTCTTGCGGCTGTGAGAAAGTGCAAGCTCGAGATAGGAGAATCGGCAATAGTCATGGGGCTGGGTGTTCTCGGTCTTATTTCGGTAAAGCTTTTACGCGCGGCGGGGGCTGTTCCGATAATAGCGTGCGATCCGATCGAGGAAAAGAGGCAGCAGGCTCTTTCTATCGGTGCGGACTACGCGCTCGATCCTTTTGATCCCGAATTTCCGAAGAAGGTGAAGGAGCTGACAAACGGAGGCGCGAAGGTGGCGATAGAGGTCACGGGAAAGGGCAGCGGGCTTGACGGTGCTCTCGACTGTATGGCGCCCTTCGGTCGGGTAGCTCTTCTGGGATGCACGAGAGACTCGGATTTCTCTATAGATTACTACAGAAAGGTACACGGCAGAGGTGTAACTCTGATAGGCGCGCACACGCAGGCACGTCCGAAAAAGGACTCCTTTGACGGTTGGTGGAGCGAGCGCGACGACGCTCTTTCGATAATAGAAATGCTCGGGTACGGGCGGCTGACTCTTGCAGATCTCGTCGGGGAGGTACATTCTCCGTGTGAGGCGCAGGAGATATTCACGAGGCTTGCAAGCGACCGTTCCTTCCCCGTAGTTCAGTTTGACTGGGAGGTCTTTGATCAAAAATGAAAAAAATAAGAGTAATACAGATAGGTATAGGTCACGATCACGCGCGCAGTTCTTTTATCACGATGAAGAATCTTTCCGACAGATTCGAGGTAGTGGCTCTCGGGGTTCCCGAGGGAGAAGAAAAATTCCTCAAAAAATACGAGGGTCTGCTCGGTGACACCAAGGTGCTCTCTCCGATCGAGGCGCTTTCTCTTACCGGGATAGATGCGGCAGTAATAGAGACGGACGATCTTCTTCTCACTCGCTATGCGATAATGGCGGCAGAAAAGGGTCTCCACGTGCAGATGGACAAGCCGGGCGGCATCTCACAGGAGGATTTCGAGAGGCTCGCGTCAATACAGAAGAAAAACAAAAAGGTGTTTCATCTCGGCTACATGTACCGCTACAATCCTGCGGTGAAGAAGCTTTTTTCGGACGTAGAGAGCGGGAAGCTCGGTGAGATAATAAGTATTGAGGCGCAGATGAGCTGCTCTCACAAGGCGGTAAAGCGCAACTGGCTCGCTTCCTTCCCGGGTGGAATGCTCTATTATCTCGGATGCCATCTTATCGATCTCGTCATCCGCATGCAGGGTATTCCCGAGGAGATAATTCCTCTCAGCGTATGCTCGGGGCTTGACGGAGCTGTTGGCGAGGATTTCGGAATGGCGGTGCTAAGGTACAAAAAAGGCTCATCCGTGGTAAAGTCGAGCGCTGTCGAGATAGGCGGCTACGTGCGTCGTCAGCTCGTTGTAACGGGAAGCCTCGGCACGGTAGAGCTGAAGCCGTTTGAATACTATGCGCCGGCGCATGAGGGCTGGGATCTTCCCCTCTACACCACCGTATCCGAGATATATCAGGAGGACACTGTAGGAAAGGGATGGACGGATCAGCGCAAAATATACGACACAGAGCCTTACGACAGATACATAGATATGTTCCTCGCCTTTTACTCAATGGTGGCGGAGGGTACGGAAAATCCCTATTCCTACGAATACGAGGCTACTCTCCACCGCGCGATACTTCGTGCTTGCGGAGAGGATATAGATTACAAAAAAGAGATCATACTTTAAGAGGTAAACAATGAAAGCCGTACTGATAGATAAAAACGACAAAAGTCTTCATTACTCATACGTTCCCGACCCGGTCATAGCTCCCGACGAGGTTCTCGTCAAAATAGAGGCGGCAGGACTTAACCGTGCAGATCTTCTTCAGCGCGAGGGAAACTATCCGCCTCCTCCCGGCTGTCCCGACTGGATGGGACTCGAAATAGCAGGCACGGTATGTGAGCTCGGAGAGGAAGCAAAAAAGAATTCGGATCTGAAGGAGGGTGACAAGGTATGCGCCCTTCTCGGGGGCGGAGGTTATGCGGAATACGCAGCCGTACGCTACGATATGCTCATGCCTGTTCCAAATGGGTGCTCTATGGCAGAGGCGGCGGCTCTTCCCGAGGCGTTTGCAACAGCGTATCTGAATATGTTTATCGAGGGCGGTCTGAAGGCGGGTAACACGCTTCTCGTACATGCGGGAGGAAGCGGACTTGCGAGCGTTATGATCCCTCTTGCAAAGGCGTACGGAATAAGGGTGATAACCACGGTCCGCTCTGACGAAAAGGCAGAGCGGATAAAGGACCTCGGCGCAGACGTCATAGTTAACACGAAGAAAACGGATATAACCGAGGTGCTGAAGGCAGAGATGGATGCGGGGCATCCTGTCGACGTCGCCATAGACTGTATCGGTGGCGAAGGAATGGGAAAATGTCTTCCCTACCTCTCTCACGGGGCGCGCTGGATAATGATAGCCGCTCTCGCGGGAAACATCACCGAGATAGACCTAAGGACGGTATACGTCAAGAACGTGCGCATAATCGGAAGCACTCTCCGCTCTCGCGCCCCTTCGGTCAAGGCAGAGATACTCGCCTCGCTCGTACGCGAGGTGTGGCCTCTCGTCGAGTGCGGAAGAGTAAAGCCGAAGATATGGAAGACCTTCCCGATAGAGCAGGCTGAGGAGGCTCAGGCGGTCCTCTACAGAAACGAAAACGTCGGCAAGGTGGTTCTTACCGTTTAACAAAATCAAAAAAGAGGACAGAGACGAAAGCTCTCTGTCCTCTTGCTGTTTTTTGGGGATCTCCTCATAAAATCTTATCTTATTTACACGGTTTGCGAAAGTTTTTCAAAAACATTTTCAAAAACATTTTCTTATATGTTGACAAATTTCAAAAAATATGTTATAATACACTTGTCACACAAGTAAATACGTCCATTTGGGGAAAACTATACTTTGGTAAAAAGTGTTTTCTCTTTTTGCTTATACCCAAAATGGATTTAAGCTTGTGTGACAACAATGAGAGATTCACTTTTTCGGTGTGTCTCTTACTAGGCACACCTTTTTCTTTTTACTACAAGGAGGTTTACTATGATTTATTACAACCCTTCAAACCAACGCTATATGAACAATATTACTGTTACGCAAAACAACAAGCACGTTGCACTCAAGCATTTATTCATAGTATTTACTGTATTGCTTGTTGCACTTGTTTTTTCAAGTTGCTCGAAAATTGAGACAAACGCAATTACTCCCTTTACGGCAAACGACGCAATCGGAAAAAATGTTGATACAGTAAAAGATGACCTTTCTATGGCGGGGTTTGATAATATTACAATAGAACCGCTGGAAGATTTAGAGCTCACACAAATTGACCAAAACGGAATTGTTGAAATTGTATCTATTAATGGAATAACAAACTTTGAAGGAAACGTAGAGTTCAAAAGCTCATCTAAGGTAATTATTAAATATCACTCTTTCAAGCGTATAAATATTCCTATCTCTTCGGAAGAAGCTAAAAACATGGACGCTGATACACTCGTAACAGCACTCAAAAATGCGGGCTTTATGAAGGTTTCCACAGACGAAGTATATGATCTTGATCCCGATTCATTTCATGGAGAATCAGAGCAAAGCGTCTCTATTGACGGTATTTCTTCGTTTGAAAAGAATGAAAAATTTCTTCCCGATTCAACAGTAAGAGTTGTAACTCACAGACCATATCAAAAATATTCGCTGAAAATTGAAATAAACTTTGTCGAAAATTTAATTTTCAGCAGATATGATGTTAATTTTGAAATCAACGGGCATACCGAAAGATTAAGCCACGGAGTTGATGCCGCATTTGATCTTCATTTAAAAGAAGGCATGTATACTCTTACATTTTCAAGTGTAGAATCAGCTTCAATACAAAACTCTGTAACAATAAATCTTACAGGAGATACTGAAGCAGGGTATAAAATAAGTTGCTTCAATGATAAAATAACCGTAGAAACTTTATACATTGAAAACAAAAACGCTATTGGAGAAAACGAAGCCAGAGTTCCCATATCATCTTCGAATTGTAAATATAAAAACTACAAGGAAATTGAAGAACAATTCAAAAATGCCGGCTTCACAAATATAACAACATCCATTCTATATGATATTTTTTGGGGAATAACCTCAGAAGGAGAAGTAGAAGAAGTATCAATTAACGGAAGCACTGATTTCACAAGAGGTAATGTTTTTGACAAAAACGCTTCTATTGTCATTACATACCACATGAAAGAAGAAGATGATCCGAGCAAAGTAACAACTCCCAACACTCCCTCAACCGAAAAACCAAGTTCTCTTTATTATTCCTCTAATGATTATGATACTGCAACCAAAGGAAATACCGGTGTTTTTTCGTACAAGAGTAAAGGCGGTACATATGATGTTTATTGGATAATAGATTTTGATGAAGGATATATTTACTATTTTACAGACGGTAACGGGGACTCAACTTGCGACAAGGTTAAAATAGCTTCAGGAGACTTAAACTATCGAATAACCGCCACGTGGCATGACGGTAGCGACCAATGGTCTTGGTATTTGCATTTTAAATACAAAAATAGCCCTTCAACACTTGTAGTTGTTGACCATAATGGCTTTGATGTAGAGTTCATGCCAACGGACCTTGAAAAAGCATTAAAAATTCGAAACGCAAAAACAATCAAAAATTATTAACAAATTCTACTTAAGTTATATAAACTGTTCGGTCCGCGGGATAATTTCACAAACACATATATAAAAAACAGAACCAAACTGATATCAGTTTGGTTCTGTTTTTACGCTGCCATACCTTCGGCTCACTCTTTTTCAAAGCCTACGAGCATACCGCCGATCTCGGCATAAAAGCTGCAAAGGCCTCTGAGCTTATGTATATCCACCTTTACGCTTCCTATTCTTTCGAGGATCATTTCTTTAAGCTTCAGCGCGGCAGGTGTGCCATTCGTCGGGTCGTCGAGGCATCGGCCTTACCTTATTTCAAATTCTTTAAGCTCTGTGGACGCAATATATCCGTCCTTGAGGCTTCTGAGAGTCTCCATGTGCGGCTGACCGATATGTATTTCCTGGTGGCGTTTTGTCTCCCACGCTTCGACAAGGAGGAGCTTATTTTCGTCCTCCTCCGAAAAATAATAATCGTATCTGCGGCATCCGTCCTCGGCACGTATTGCATCGAGTATGCCCTCTTCTCTCACTCTTTTTACAAACGCCTCTCTCTTTCTTGGCAGGCAATTAAAAACAACGTATATATTATACATTTTATCTCTCCTTTCGGTTATATCAAGTTATATTATACCACGTTTGCGCTTTTTGTCAATAGATTTTTTTATTTTTCCGCACAGAAGCCTTATACGGGGATAAAAGTTATGCTGGCGGTAGATTTATTCATATTTTTATGATATAATAGGGCTATAAACGATCTTTAAGGCTTGGTGCAGAATATGAAAAGCAAAAAACTGACCTTTGGTGAATCGCTCATGCTCGTTGCGGGCGCAGGCATCGGAACAGGAATACTGACTATTCCCTACGCTGTAAGCAGAATAGGGCTGTTTGGTACGCTTCTCTCTCTTTTTTTTGCGTATCTTGCGAGTGCACTCATGTATCTTATGATCGCCGATCTTACGCGCAATTCAAAAAACCCCGAGGATCTGCTTGCGATACTTGACGAGCATCTGTTCAGCGGAAAAGGCAAAAAGGCTCTTAATATTGCTTTTTTCGTTCTGCTCGTTCTCCTTTTGCTCGAAAATCTGGTGGTATATATTCTCTGCGCGGGCAGTGTGCTTTCTGATCTTTTCGGCGTACCGAGCGCGCCTATGCAGGCGGTATTCTATCTTATCGCGTCGTCGGTGGTCTTCTTCGGGATAAAGGGAATGGGCATAGGTGAAAAAATATCGGTCTTACTCATCGGCATTGCCGTTCTCGTGCTTACGCTTCTCTCCTTCTTTTATCCGAAGGGCAGGCTTTCGCTCTCGTTTGGCGATCCGGGTACCGTATTTGCGGTATACGGGCTGTTTATGTTTGCTTTTTCCGCTATCTTTTCTATAATTCAGGTCTGCAATCATATCGAAAAGAAAGAGCAGACGGGGAAAGCTATTACAGGCGGTCTTACTCTCAACGCATTGATCACGGCGGTATTCACGGCGGCGGTAATGATCGGCTCGGATACCGTGACGGAAATTGCTACCATCGGTCTTTCCGAGAGCATCGGTATCCCGTTTGTTAAAATACTCTGCTCGCTGCTCGTTCTCTTTGCGATGTTTACCTCTTTCTGGTCGAGCGGCTTTGCCTTCTCGGACGTTGTGGGAGGTCAGCTCGGTCTGTCTGCAAGGATATCGTGGTTTATTGCAACGCTTCCTGCCTTGCTGATCTCAGTATTTCTTCCTCTCGGTGTTCTCGACTACGTTCAGATAGGTGCGGGGGCGCTTTCGATAATTCTTGTCATCGTCGTTCTTCCCGCATACAACAACGCTCAGAAAAATCCGAAGGAAAGGCTTTTGCTCGGCAGATGCTCGGGAAATAAGCTTATGATCGCATTTGTTGCCGCCGCAATTATTCTTATGGCGATATCCTCGTTTATACCGATCGACTGAATAAGGAAAGGAAGCAGATATGAAGATAGCACTTATCTCGCCTGCGGGCGCAATGCACAGATATAACGGAATGTTCCACAAGGGGCTTCATTATGCCCCTATCACGCTGGCGCTTCTTGCCGCTCTTGTTCCAAAAGAGACTAAAGCCGAGGTGGTGATCTATGATGAAACTGCCGAGGCGATTCCTCTTGACACCGACGCAGACGTTATCGCCATCACCTGTATTACCGGTACGTCCTCAAGGTGCTACAGATATGCCGACTATTTCAGAAGTCTTGGCAAGACAGTGCTTATCGGCGGTGTTCATCCCTCACTCTGTCCGAACGAGGCGGCAGAGCATGCGGACGCTGTATTGACGGGGCTTGGAGAAAAGACCTTTCCGCAGGCTCTGCTCGATATTCGCGACGGCTGTCTGAAGCCGTATTATCACGGAGAAGGCTGTGCGGATATCGGGGGCAGACCTCTGCCGAGAAAGGACCTGCTCAACAAGAAAAAATACATTACGCTCAACACGGTCGAGGCGGTGCGCGGCTGTAATCACTCCTGCACATTCTGTGCCTATCCCGCCGCATTCGGTCAAAGAGTCATCACCCGGCCGGTTGAGGACGTTATCGCAGAAATTAAATCATTTAAGGGAAAAGAGGTCCTCTTCCCCGACGTGAATCTGATAGCGAGCGTAACGTACGCAAAGGAGCTGTTCACGGCGATGATACCGCTGAAAAAGTGGTGGATGGGGCTGACCACTACCGCCATCGGGCACAACGACGAGCTTTTAGATATTTTTGAGAGGAGCGGTTGCAAGGGGCTTCTGATCGGCTTTGAATCTGTAAATCAGGAAACTCAACAAGGAATAAACAAGGGCGTAAACCACGTTGAGGAATACAAGGCGCTGATGGATAAGCTTCATCGCAGAGGTATCATGGTCATGGGATGCTTTGCCTTCGGTGCGGACGAGGACGGACCCGACGTATTCCGTCGCACCGTTGATCTGTGCATTGAGGCAAAAATAGATCTGCCTCGCTTTTCGATCATCACGCCTTTCCCGGGAACCGAGTTCTATCGAGAGCTTGAAGCCGAGGGGCGTATTATTGAACGTGATTTTGCCATGTATGACGTAGAGCACTGTGTCTATCAGCCAAAGCAGATGACAAAAGAGGAGCTTGAGGCAGGTATTGCGTGGGCGTGGAAGGAAACCTACTCGTGGAAGAGCATATTTAAACGCCTTGACCTATCAAAGCCGAAAACACTTAAAAGCCTTTATATGCTCGTTAACATAGGATACAGAAAATACGCAAAGGAATTTTTGATATTCGGTGCGGACGTGATGAGCGACAACAGCGATATTCCTCTGCCGAAAGGAGAAAAAGTACAATGAAAATAACCTTTATACTTCCCGCTATCGGCAAGAAATCGGGGCAGACGTATCTGCGCAGCTGGCTGATGGAGCCGCTGACCATAGCCGTTCTGAACTCTATGATACCCGATACATATGAGCGAGAGTTTTTCGACGACAGAATAGAAAATATCGATTACGACACCGAAACGGATATTGTTTTTATTACGGTTGAAACCTATACCGCAAAACGTGCTTACTGTATTGCCGAGCAGTTCAGAAAGCGCGGCAAGAAGGTCATTATGGGTGGTTATCACGTCACGCTTTGTCCCGAGGAAGCGATCGAGTATGCCGACAGTATTATGGTGGGCAATGCTGACGGGATCATTTCGGAGGTGCTTTCGGATATTGAAAGCGAAACACTGAAAGCGAGGTATGACGGCGGTGCGTGCATCATGTATAAAATGCCCGACAGAAGCATTTACGCCGACAAGATGAAGAAATATCTGCCCGTATCACTTGTGGAAACCGGGCGCGGATGCTATCACAACTGTGAATTCTGCTCGATCGCGGGATATTATCATCAGCGGTATCTTCACAGAGAGGTTGCGGATATTATTGCAGAGATCAAGGCGTGCAAGCACAAGATATTTTTCTTTGTAGATGACAGTATCTTTTCGGACAAGGCGTTTGCGCGCGAGCTTTTCACCGAGCTTAAAAAGCTGAACGTCATATGGACGACACAGATCACCATCGACATTGCGAGAGACGACGAGACTCTCCGTCTTATGAAGGAGAGCGGATGTGAGATGGTACTGATCGGCTTTGAGTCTATTGAGAGTGATAATCTGAAGCAAATGAACAAGGGCTGGACCGAAAAGCTCGGAGAGCGCGATGCTTTGATTCAAAAGATCCACGACGTCGGTATCAGCATCTATGCCAGCTTTGTATTTGGATTTGATTCTGATAACGAGGATACCTTCAAGGCTACGCTCGCCTTTTGCGAAAGGCATCAATTCTTTGTAGTTGCCTTCAATCATCTTCTTATTTTCCCGAACACGAGGACGTACGCATCCTTCAAGGCGGACAACAGATTGATCTCTGAGAAGTGGTGGCTGCAGAGCGGATACACCTTCGGTACGATCACTTTCACGCCTAAGCAATTAACGCCCGAATCACTTCGTACCTTCTGCAAGCAGTATAAGAAGGAATTTTTCAGGTTCGGTTCTATCTTTAAGCGAGGCAGAACCATGTTCAAGCGAACTCACAAGCTTATGATCAATCTCGCATATTGGTTTATCAACATACTTTTCCACTTTGAGGTGGACAAGCGTTCGGGTATTCCGATAGGTGAAAATCTCGAGGAAAAGAAGAAATGAGCGAGTCAAGATATCAGGCAACCTCGTCTGACGGAAAAGAGATACTGCGGATACTCGAAAGCTCTGCCGCAAGCGGAAGCATCGAGCTGATCTACACACGCCGTCCCGATGCCTATGAGTCGTATATGAAGGAGCCGGGAGAGGCGCGCGTGTTCATTTCAAGGGATGGCGCGCGTGCTGTCGGAACCTGCGCACAGCTCATCTCTGACGTATACGTAGGAGGAGAGGCTTGCCGTACTTCTTACGTATGCGGACTCAAGAAGGATGCGCAGTACGAGGGGGGTATCGGCTTTGGACCTGACTTTATCCGTTCGCTTTCTCTCTGCGACGCGGATATATTCTACTGTTCTGTCGTGGCGGACAACAAGGAAGCGCAAAGGATATTCAAAAGCGGAAGAAGGCTTATAGAAATGAAGCCCTTTTCCGAATATCGCACCTTTATACTCTCTCCGAGGGTAAAAATAAAGGGCAGGATAAACGGCGATCTCTCCTTCTTACGTGCGAGCACGGAGGACGAGGACGAGCTTCTTTCCTTCCTCTCGCGCGAGGGAAGAAAAAAGGACCTGTTTCCCGTCGTGGATTCCTTTGATAAATTTCACGGGCTGTCTGTCGGGGATTTTTATCTTCTGCGCGACGGTGGGCGTATAGTTTCAGCCGCGGCACTGTGGGACAGAACAGACTGTAAGCAGTACGTCGTTAAAAAATACAGAGGTATTATGAGGCTTGCACGCGTTATTAATCCTCTGCTCTCGCTTCTCGGATATATAAGGCTTCCGAAGGAGGACGAGCCTCTGCGCTTTCCCATGCTCTCATTCTTCCTCGCGGAGAATGACTGCGAGGAATATTATATCACTCTGCTCTCTCATATTCTGAAAGCATCCAAAGAGAAACATGAAATACTCGTCATCGGGCTTCCGAAGGAGCATTTTGCGTACAGAATATACGAGAGACTGCCGAGCATTCATTTCGATACGGTGTTTTTTTCTGTCTCCTTCCCTTTTTGTGATAAGAAAAGTAAAGAGATAGACCCAAAAGCACTCTATCCCGAGTGCGCGGTGCTTTGACAGATATATATAGACTCAAAGGAGGATCACTATGAGAAAAGTAAGTCTTAACGGAATATGGACAAGAAAAATAGGCTGCGGCGCGGAAAGCGAGCAGATAGTTCCCTTCTCTGCCCTTGCGGTGGGCAGGTCTACTCTTAAGCGTGAGTTCACTGCAGAAGGCTTCGTGCGTCTTTTTCTTGCGCTTGACGGTATCACCTATCACGCAAGTGTGTATCTGAACGGCATTCTTCTCGGAGAAATGCTGCCCTACTGCGAATACGAATTCGAGATAGGAAAATACGTAAAGGAAGGCACAAACGAGCTTACTGTCGAGCTTGAGGATCTTGACCTCAGCTTCGGTCCGACTCCCGGCTGGGAAAACTTCGGAGGGATAATCCGCGACGTGTCTCTTATCTACAGAGATGACGACTATATTTCCGACGTTTTCTTTCACAGCACGCTGAAAAACGAATACAGAGACGCCTCGGTCACGTTTGACGTAAAAACCGACAGAGGAGCGGGTAAAAGAATAAAGGCAGAGCTTTTTGATGCGGAGGGGATTTGCGTTCTCTCCTGCTTACGTGACGGAGACGGCAGGATAGAAAGCGAGCTTGAAGGAATAAAGCTCTGGTCGCCCGACGATCCGTATTTGTATACTCTTTCGGTCACGCTATACGACGGTGACTCTGCCGTAGACGTATACGTACAGAAGGTGGGCTTCAGAGAATTTTCATGCGACAGGCACAGATTTCTTCTCAACGGAAAGCATATATTCCTAAAGGGAGTATGCAAGCATGAGATGATAGGTGACAGCGGTCACACGGTTACTCCCGAGCAGATAGAGGAGGATATGCGGATGATAAAGGCCACAGGCTCTAACTTTGTCCGTCTCGTCCACTATCCGCACAGAAGAGAAACCGTGGAAATTGCCGACAGACTCGGCCTTATGGTATCCGAGGAGCCGGGACTTTGGTGGTCTGACACCTCTGACGAAGAGGTAGCACGCGGAAGCCTCGAGGTTTTAGAGAGAACTATACTTCGTGACAGAAGCCATCCGTCGATAGTCTTCTGGCTTGCCTTCAACGAATGCAGATTCACAGAGAAATTCCTTGCCGACAGCGCAAGCGTCTGCCGCAGACTTGACCCTACGAGGCCGGTTTCGGGAGCAAACTGCATGAGCGACGAGGATACGCTCGTTCATTTCAACAAATGCGGATTCGATTTTTACACAATGCACCCGTATTCTCCGAGCTTTGATCGGGCGAAAAGATCCGCACAGACTCTCTGTGACAAGCCTCTTCTGTTTACCGAATGGGGCGGACATTACGTGTACGATAATCCCGGATACATGCGCGACTGTATAAGAAAGATGGCAGAGCTGTATCATAGTGCCTCGGACGAGGGTGCGCTCGCGGGCGCGATCCTCTGGTGCTGGGCTGACTACAATGATTTTAACAGAGGCGCTCCGTGCATTGACGGAGAGCTCTTTGAAGGAATAGTGACCACGGACAGAAAAAAGCATCTCTGCTACGACACCTTCTGCGAGGAGATAGCAAGGATAGAGCAGGCTCCCGCGCCTTCCGAATACGAATACGTTCAGCTGTGTGAGGCAAGCGGAGAGGCACTCACTCTTATAAGCGGAGGAGCTTCCTTCTCTGACGCTCTGTCCGACACGGCAAACGAGGTGCGCGCGCTTCCCTTCCGTCTGCAAAGGCACAGAAGGCTGAAGGTCGGTCCGGTGCTTTTGCGCGAGGAGATACCGGGTATTTCTCTCACCCCGGCAGTTCTATGTGACCGTGATACTCTCGTTTATTCATGTAACAAAAGAGCAAAGGAGATCACGCTTATAGGTCTTACCTCAATAAACAAGGGGTATCCCATAGGAGGCGTGCTCGGAGAGGAGGTCGCGAGAGTAAAGATATTCTGCTCGGGCAGTGTAAAGGAGATCCTTCTCCGCAACGGGCGTGAGATGACCACCGTCTTCTCCACTATAGCGTCGTCAAGGATAGAGCCTGTTGCGGACCTCGCTATGCGCTTTGCCGAATTTTCCTACGACAAGAATTTTGAAAAGTACGTTATAAACAAGCTCACGATCCCTCTGTGCGAAGAAGCCTTGATCGACAGAGTGGAAATTTCCTCTCTCTCGCGCGGATACGCTTTGCTTATGTATGGTGTATTCTCGGACTGATATCTATATTTCAGCGAACAAAACAAAAAACAGCCCCCAAAAACGCGTTAGCGATTGGGGGCTTTCTTGATCCTATTCTACATCTTTAAATTCAAATACGTTGTCCATAAACTCGCACATTTCCAATTCCAAATCATCGCCGAGTTCCGCAATATGATCCAAATCAAAGTTATACTGATAACAATACACTATGCTTTTGTTTTCATCGTCAAATCCTATCAATGCAAACGATTTACAAGCACAAAAATCAACATACTTTTTATCGGGAATTACTTTCATATGATAATTTTTATAGTAAAACTCTGTTACGGGCAATTCATAAACGTTATCAACAACAGGCTCATTAAGAAACGTATATGAATTCAAAATTTCTGTCTTCTTATCCTCGTAAACCGATTCATCATATTTTAGGAACAATGCCATACCTTCGCTGACAAAACCCATAAATTTCGAATATACGTTTGTTTTGTGTGAATAAAAAACATCCGTATGATCGGTCAAGGCTCCGAGCTCAGGCATAAAGTCAGAAGCATTTTCGTATATGACACGGTCATCTTCATACTTTGTGATATCTGTGCTCACCGCTTCGCAGCTATCGTATTTTACAAAGTAAAATGCAATCAGTCCGATTGAGATCATAATGATTATGGCAATTACAGATATCAACCTAACCATGAACTTTTTATCAAGCTTTGGCGGAGATACATAAGCGTTTATTTTTTGAAAATCAATATCTTGCGGTAAAGCATCGTTCTGCTTTGCAAAAAACTCTTTTTCATTCGTATTTGTAATATTGTCTTCTCTGCGGTCTTCTTTGCAATTGCATTTTTTTTTGCTATCTTCTTTTTCCACAACAACGGTTCCTGCCACACTGTCGCCCACGGATTGTCCTCGTACAAGCATTATAATTGCATCTACACAAATGAACGGAACAGAATAGCTCATAAAAACAAAGGTTATAATATTTCTCAAAAGTCTTTTCTTTATACGTGCTTCGTTTCCGGTCTTCTTGTCCAAAACAACCATGCCAAATATTCTTTTTCCCAAGCTCCTGCCGAAAAAAACAAAATCACGAAAGCCGAAAAATAAAAGAAACGAACAGATCAAAGACAGAAAACAAACTACTTCCATGTTTCCCCGATCGACATTGTTGAAGATCAATACTCTATAAACGGATGACGCAATAAGCCACATAAGTGCCACCGCCGCCAAAAGATCAATAAACGATGCTATCAATCGTTTCAATTTTACACTTGTAAAAGCATATGACTCTATTTTGCTAAGATATTCATATCTTTCATTTATACGCTTTGCCGCCTCGGCATCGATTGTTTCTTTCGGTAAGAATTTTCCGGCTACGATTTCCTCGGCCCTGACGCCCAAAATTTCTGCAAGCTCAAAAAGCACCTTGACACGCGGTCTCGAGCTTCCATTTTCCCATTTTGAAACCGCTGCGGGAGTAACTCCAAGCATATCGGCAACCTCTTGCTGAGTAAGCCCCTTGCTTTCACGTAACGCACAAATAAAGTTTCCCGAATCATAACAGTTCATAGGCTCACCTCCGTCGTTGATGCACCTTAATTATACATCAAAAACGAAGAAATGTCAATAAAATTCATATTGAATATCGGTTGATATTGCTTTTTTAAAAATTCGCCACACTAAAAGCTCCCAATAAACCAACAAATAATTTACAAGAAATAAAGAAATCCGTATCGACAAAGTAGAGATATCCTCTCTCTCGCACGGATACGCTTTGCTTATATACGGTGTGCTTGCAAAATGATATTTTAAACGAAAATATGGGTAAGTCACATAGTGTGGCTTACCCATTTTTATTTTGTGATCTATTTATTGTTTTCTTTTCTTAAAGCGGTATATCCGCACAAGAGGAGAAGAAGGACGAAGCTGCCGTTCATTCCTATAGCTCCCGCGCATCCGCTCTCGGACGTGCCTGTCGCCGTGCTCTCAAGGGTGCTCGTATCGGCGGCAGCGCCTCCCTCGGTGGTTACTGACGGCTTGGTACTGCTTCCCGAGCTCGGCAAGTCTCCGTAGTGTGCTCCGCAGATGCTGCAGACCGCGCGCTCGTTCTCGCTTGCGGTGCCTCCGCTGTGCTTTTCTTTATTGACCTCCTCGCCGCAGACGCAGAGCTGATAGTGGTACTCGCCCCGTATCTTCCACGTGTCATCCTTCGGCTTATGCGGAGTCGGAGAGATCTCCTTTCCCGCCTCCAGCACGTTTCCGCACACACAGACCGTCTCTCCCGTAAATCCCGGGGAGGTGCACGTCGCAGGTCTGTCGTTTACTACCTTCGGAGGAATATTCGAAAAGCCCATAGCAGCGCAATAGATCGCGCCGCAGTCCTCGCATTTGTCTCCGCAGCTTAAAGAACCGTTCTTATCCGCATGCCTCGTATAGTCAAAGTAGGCTCCGTGCTCGCAGGTATGGAAGTGGAGATCGCCCGAGACGTATTCCCACTTGCCGTCAGTGTCGCGGAAATCACAAGCGCTTCCGTGAACGGCAAAGGCTATATTATTTGTGGATGCGTATTCCTTGACGTAGGAGTTATCCGGTGCTTTGAAGGTGAGCGGCTTGTTTTCGGATTCTATATTATCTCTCTTTAAAAAAGCATTGTATCCGATCGACTGAACGTGTCTTCCGAAGGTGACCGAGGCAAGCTCGGAGCATCCGCCAAAGGCGTACTCTTCTATACCGTCGACAAGATCGGGAAGCACGAGCTCGCTAAGTCGGGTGCAGCCCGCAAAGGCTCCACTTCCTATTTTACGGAGGTTATCCGAAAGCTCTGCTCCCGTAAGTCCGGTACATCCTGCAAACGCGGCGTGGCCGATGCTCTCCACACTGTCGGGAAGTATCAGCTTACCTGTAAAGCCGGTGCACATATAGAATGCGTAAGCGTCTATCGCGGTAACCGTAAATCCGTCAATGCTTTCGGGAACGGTAAGGTCGCCCGCCTGCTTTCCTTCATAATTTGTGATAGTACAGCTCTTGTTGTCGTCATTTACCTTATAGGAAAACTTGCCCTCGCCCGGGGTGTGATCGAGCTTCGGGACCGTATAAGAAAAGTCCTTCGTGCTTCCGTTATAGCGATACTGTCCGTCGGCAAGCTTCGGAAATTCGGTAACGTGCGCCACACCGTCAAGAGACAGCATATACGGATCCGAATAAAAAATAGAAGAGGATCCCATCGTGCCGTTATTCAAAAATACCGATCTGAAATATTCGTCGATCGTGTTCGGCAAGCGTCCGTCCGGGCCTATTTTTGCGGCATCGGTAATATCGAGTAGGTACCACTGACCGTCCTCCATCTGCACGAGATTCCATGCGTGGGCTCTGTTTCCCACCTGAATACAGGGGATATCGAGCTCGTCACAAAGCACCTTTACCGCGTCTGCAAAGCCCGCGCAAACGGCAACGTTTTTGGTAAAGAGACCGTAAGCGTCCGAATTGTAATAGGTGCCGCGGGTATCGAGACTGTCGTTTCCCGTACTGTTAAGGGTATCGGAAAAGGAATCGTAAAAGCTATTGCTGATAAGATAGTGAGCAAGCTTTCTAAGCTTAGTATATCTGTCTCCGCTTCCGACCGCGGCTACTATCTGACGTATACGGGCATTTGCGTGCGCCTCGACCTCTTCTGTCAGCAATGGGGTACGGAGGATATTCACGTAAAAATACGGGGTCTCGCCCGGAGAAGATTGCGCGTACCCGGATACTCTTCCCTTCCACGAATACATCGGCTCGTCGGCTACAAGTGCCATATCGGCAATAATAAAGTCCTCGCCGAGCTTCTTTGATTCTTCAAAGGAAAAGCCGGAGGGAAGCCAGCTTGAAAGCTCCTCGCTGTACTCCTTGGGCTTAC
This sequence comes from Oscillospiraceae bacterium, assembly GCA_015064885.1. Classification (GTDB taxonomy): domain Bacteria; phylum Bacillota; class Clostridia; order Oscillospirales; family CAG-272; genus SIG640. Next base: position 20,185 of record SVRJ01000016.1, on the reverse strand, counting down.
TTGGGAGATCGTCATAATATTTTTTCAGATAATCGTAGCATTTCTTTTGACGATCGCTGAGTCTGTCGTAGTAATAGGTCCTCGCGTTCTCAGACCCCTCGGCTGCCGACAGAAAAGATGCCGACGTCATAACACACGTCAAAAGAGACAGAGAAAGCGAGATGACAAGGAATAACGAAATTGTTCTTTTCATTGCTATGTACTCTCCTTTATACCGGATCATATTTAATTATATCGAACACGGCCGCATTCTTGCGTCTGTAAACAAAATACCGTCCGAATTTTTATCATGCAGTATTATATCATAATTTCACGCACTTGTCAAGCGGAAGGAAGAAAACAAAGCTGTTTTTTCACTGTGACCGGGTAGGCTTATTATATAAAAACAAAAAAATCTCACGCGCCTTTTTATTGAATATCCACGCTCGGTTTAATTTGATCCGAAAAACTCTCCGAATCCGAGAAAATATAAAAAATCGCTCTCTTGACTCTACCGTTGGTTTGGTGTATAATATAGTCACAAGGTCCGGAGCTTGAATTTTTTCGAGAGGTGAAAACAATGTCTGACTACAGTATCGCAGAAAAATTAGCGTCGCTTCGCACGGCGAAGGGGGTAACGCAGGAGGACGTGGCGCAAAGCCTGTCCGTATCAAATAAGACTATATCAAAATGGGAGAAGGGTACGTCCATGCCCGACCTTCCGATGCTCGCATCTCTTTCAAAATACTACGGGGTCACGACCGATTCTATTCTCGGTCTTTCCGACGGTGAGGAGAAGAGCACGAAGGAGGAGGTGCGCGCTTTGTTTTGCGGGCTTGACAGAAAGGCTTCCGTGCTCAAGGCTTTTGAAGCGGTGAGGGCTATAGTTCCCGCCATTTTCGGCACGGTCTCAAAATACAGTGACGACGTAAACGACGGTGAGGAGGTGTTTCCCAAGAACACGTCACGCTACCACCGGTCGCACATCTCGCTTCACGAGTTCTTCGAATTTTCCGCAAGCTCTGAAAACGTAAATATAGCGGTGATGATGCTCAGAAACAAAGCAAACTTTTCCTGGCTGAAGGATCCGGGCACGCAAAAGGAGATAACAAGGCTCTTCCGCTTCCTGTCAAGCGAGGATGCGCTTTCGGTGCTTTACTTTATCCATTCCACAGAATGCTCGGAGAGCTTTACCGCAGACTATATCGCAAGAAACACGGGTGTTTCGGAGGAAAGAGTGGATGAGCTGCTCAACGAGTTCTGCGCTGTCGGCGAATGCAACCGTGTGACCGCCCACCTCGTAGAGGGTGAGGTGAAGGTATACGAGTGCTTCGGAGACGGAATACTTCTCTCACTCATATCGCTTGCCTTTGAAAGAATGTGCGGCAGGCGGGCGTATGAATTCAACTACAGCGGAAGATGTAAAATGATTGGAGGTAAATAATATGAGCTTATCGGCTAATATCAAAAGACTGCGCCTCGAAAGGAATATGACGCAAGAGCAGCTTGCCGCAAAGCTTGGAGTATCCGCGCAGGCAGTCTCCAAATGGGAGACGAGCGACACGTATCCCGACGGTGCGCTTCTCCTTCCGCTTGCCAATGAGCTTGAGGTATCTCTTGACGAGCTTTTCGGGAACGATTCTGTTTCTATGGCGGATATTTCGGGAAGGATCATAAAATTGATCCGCAACACCAAGGCATGCGAACGCTTTGACGTTGCGCGCGATATCGGCTGGCAGATCGAACGCGGTCTGTTCAACTGCCTTATGGAGATCGAAAAGAAGTATGATCCGAATGAGATCAAGAAGCAGAAAAACTCATCTTATATTCTCGGAAGCAACGGCTTTACCGTGATCTCAAACGGAAAGGAGCCCTTCTTCTCGGTCTTTCCGCAGCCAAAGGAGGGCTACGGGCATTTTCTGAACAACAAGAAGGCTTTACAGGAGATCTTTACCGCTCTGTCGCATGAGGACACGTTGAACGCGCTGATATATCTGTACCGCAGACCCGAAAACTACGTTTTTGAGAGTGCCGTCCTGCAGAGAGATTGCGCTATTCCGGACGAAAACATAGCCGACGTGCTTGACTCTCTGCTGACTCTGAGGGTCATCATAAGGCAGAACGTAAGCATCAACGGAGAAGACCGCGTGCTGCTATATTCAAAGCCGAGCCACACTCTGCTTGCGGTATTCCTCATGGCAAACGAGATAGGCTACAAAGGCGCCTACAGCCTGCAGTCCCACAACAGAAAGGAACCGTTCCTTAAATAATAAAAAGCACCGCCTCCGGCGACAGACGATAAGTCAGGATCGTTGGGGGCGGTAGGCTTATCTTTGTAATAAAATTAAACAGTTATGCAATCTTTGATTATAGAGTAATTCACATTTTTATGATATAATGAGTCAAAAAGATATTCTTTTACGAACACACTGAAAGGTATGATCACATGTTATACAGAGTAGCAATATGCGATGATAATCAGCGCGATGCGGAATACGTTCTTTCATTGCTGACAAATTGGGCAAAGAAAAATCAAATAGCAATCGGGGCCGAGTGCTTTCCGTCAGCCGAAAGCTTTCTCTTTCACTATGCCGAGGATAAGACATACGATATTCTTCTGCTTGACATAGAAATGGGAAAGATGGACGGTGTTACAATGGCGCGAGAGATACGCCGAGAGAATCAGACCGTTCAGATCGTTTTCATTACGGGCTACTCCGATTACATATCCGAGGGCTACGAGGTGGCGGCTCTCCACTATCTGATGAAGCCCGTAAAAGAAGAAAAGCTCTGCTCGGTGCTTGACCGTGCCGCAGAGAAGCTGTCCAAGAATGAAAAGGTCTTGAACTTTGTGATAGGCGGCGAAATGGTGCGTGTGCCGATTTATCAAATCCGTTATGCGGACGTGTTCGGCAACTACGTTACCATTCATGCTCTGTCTGACGTTACGGTGAAAATGACTTTGGGCGAGCTTGAAAAGCAGCTTGACGAGCGTTTCTATCGTGTGGGGCGCTCCACGATCATCAACCTAACGCAGATCAGCCGTGTAACCAAGACAGAAATCAAACTGAGCGACGGAACTGCCATTCCTCTTCCACGGGGAGCGTATGACGGAATCAACCGGGCGATCATCAACATGAGGTAAGGCGTATGGGATTGTTTTCAAAGAAAATAGAAAAGCAGATCGCTTCCTATCAGCACGAGCTGATCGAAACGCATTACCGGGAAGTTGATAATATGTACCGTCAGATCCGTGGTTGGCGGCACGACTACCGCAACCACATTCAGACGATGAAAGCATACGCAGCGACCGGCGATTGGGACGCTATCAAGAATTATCTTGATCTGCTCGACGAAGATCTGACTACCGTTGATACGGTTATCAAGACCGGCAACCCTATGACCGATGCCATTCTCAATTCCAAGATCTCGCTTGCAAAAGCGAAAGGCATTGAGGTCGTAGCAGACGCACATATCCCCGTAAAACTGAAATCCTCGGAGATCGACCTGTGCTGCATCATTGGCAATCTCTTTGACAATGCCATTGAAGCAAGCGTGAAGCTACCGGAGAATCAGCGTGTGATCCGTGTATATATGGATATGAAGAATACTCAGCTCTACATTTCCTTTACCAACTTTACTGCCGGTAAGAAGATGCAGAAAGAGGGCAAGCTGTTCCGCAGCACCAAAGGCGACGGACACGGTTTTGGTCTTGTTCGTATAGATGCGATTGTGGAACGGCTTGAGGGATACATCAGCCGCAATAGTGAGGACGGAGCGTTCACAACAGAAATACTGCTTCCGCAGGTGTGAAATTTGCAATTCATCCCCCGGAAATAACGATTCGTCCCCGAAATCAACCGGGGACGAATTTTTGTGCTATAATAAGCGCAGAAAGGATGGTGGTTTTTATGGTGAAAGAAAAAACTCAAAAAGCCAAAAAAGAAAAAGCTCAAAGGCCTAAATACAACATGGCTCAAAACTCTTGGTTTATGATAAAGCTCGCTTGGACTTCGGGAGAGAAAAAGGTTATTGTGCTTTCCTTACTGTCCGCACTCTTGGCGGTGGCACTTAACCTTATCAATCTATACGTTTCTCCCACGATACTCTCTGTGGTGGAAAGAAAAGCATCGGTCACAGAGCTGATCGTAACAATAGTGGTATTCGTCGCTGCGCTGATGCTCGTTTCGGCGGCATCCTCGTATGTGAACACAAACACACTATACGGAAGAATCAGCACTCGTTGCGAAATTATTGCACAGCTCCAAAGGAAAGCGGCAACGACCTCCTACCCCAATTTGTTTGATGACAAATTCAAAAAACTGAAAATGAAGGCACAGGAGGCGATAGGCTCAAATAGTGCTGCAACAGAAGCTATTTGGACGACGCTTACAGAGCTTACAACAAATCTCCTCGGCTTCGTGTTCTATGTAATTCTTATGTCATCGGTTCAGCCGCTGTTGCTTATTGTCATTCTTGCAACAACAGTAATCAGTTACTTGGTAGGCAACTACGTAAATGAGTGGGGCTATCGGCACAGAGAAGAAGAAGCAGAAATGGCAAATCAGATATATTATATTGATAGACGAGTAAGCGACTTTAGTGCCGCAAAAGATATTCGTATTTTTGGTTTGCGCCCGTGGCTTAATGAGGTTTACAACAAGGTGGTCGCAACCTATACAGCGTTCCATCAGAAAGCGCAAGGTGTTTATATTTGGGCGAGAATCGTTGACCTTGTACTTACGTTCCTTCGCAATGCAATTGCATACGCCTACCTCATTGGTCTTGTTATTGGAAACGGGATCAGCGTATCGGATTTTCTTCTGTTCTTCAGCGCGGTGGGTGGCTTTACCGCTTGGGTGACCGGTATTCTCGGCGGTTTTAATACGCTTCACAAGCAATCACTTGATATTTCTACTGTTCGTGAGTGTCTTGAATATCCCGAACCGTTCAAGTTTGAGGACGGCGAGCCTATTGAAGCAGAAGCAGACAGACTCTATGAGATCAGACTTGAAAATGTATCCTATCGCTATCCCGGCGCAGACAAAGATACGCTCACGAATATCAATCTGACGCTCCACCCCGGTGAAAAGTTAGCTGTGGTTGGTCTGAACGGTGCAGGTAAGACAACGCTTATCAAGCTGATCTGCGGATTTCTTGATCCTACAGAGGGGCGTGTGCTTCTTGACGGAAAAGACATAAGAGATTATAACCGCAGAGATTATTACAAGATGTTCTCGGCGGTGTTCCAAACATTCTCGCTCCTTGCAGGCACGATTGCTACTAACGTTGCTCAAGATTGTGAAGGCATTGATATGGATCGTGTCAAAGAATGTGTTGAAAAAGCCGGACTCCGCAAAAAGGTCGAATCTTTGAAGGACGGATATGAAACCTATCTGAACCGAGAGGTATTTGAAGAAGCTATACTGCTTTCGGGCGGTGAAACACAACGCCTTATGCTTGCCCGTGCGCTTTATAAAAATGCTCCGTTCATTGTTCTTGATGAACCTACGGCGGCACTTGACCCTATCGCAGAGTCGGAAATGTATCAGAAGTACAATGAAATGACAAGCGGGAAATCCTCAATCTACATTTCCCACCGTCTTGCATCCACTCGGTTCTGCGACCGCATCATTATGATTGCAGACGGAGGTATCGGTGAAGAAGGAACACATGAAGAACTCTTGAAAGCCGGCGGCAAATACGCAGAGCTTTTTGAGGTTCAGAGCAAATACTACAAGGAAGGAGAGGTCGAAAATGAAGAAAACTGAAAAACGAATGTCTTGGAAAGAAGTCTTTCAGATGAATATCCGAGGACTAAAGCTGTTTTATGAGCGTTATCCCCAAATGGTGGTTTCTCGTTTTATCAGCGTGATTTGGAACGCTCTTACTCCCTACGTTGGAATTTTTCTCTCCGCACTTGTTGTGGATGAGCTTGTGGGAAACAGGGATGTACAGCGACTTCAAATGCTTGTTGTCATCACTCTTGCTTCTGCTGCCATAATTGCTTTGGTTACGGCACTTCTCGGTAAGTGGAAAGAAACACAAAATGCAGGTGTGTGGTTAAAGGTTGAGCATATTATTTCTGAAAAGATGCTTGACACAGATTACGTCAATCTTGATGATACGCATACGTCGGAGCTTTTATCTACCATCCGCCAAAATCTGAACGGAGGCGGTTGGGGACTTTACTATGTAATTGAGTGTTACGAAAAGCTATGCTCAAACGTATTAACCGTTTTCGGTGGTCTTGCACTTACCGTGTCGTTATTTATCAGCAAGGTTCCTGCCGAATCGGGTTCGCTAATAATATTGAACAATCCGTTAGTCGTTATTGCCGTGATCGTTCTGATGTTGGCTGTTACGTTTATCGCCCCGATCCTAAACAACAAGGCGGGCAGCTATTACGCTAAATACGCAGATTCTCATAACCTTGGAAACCGTTTGTTTTCTTTCTTCGGCTATCTTGGATACTACACCGAACTTGGAACAGACATGAGAATGTACCGCCAGGATAAGATATGCGACAGATATAATCGAAACAAAGAAGATACCTTCGGCTCCAACGGCTTATTTGCTCACTTCGCTTGGGGTTCTATGGGCTTGTATGCTGCTGCCTCTGCCGCCGTGTCGATTATCTTCACAGGAGTTGTATATCTCTTCGTATGTCTTAAAGCATTGGCAGGTGCGTTCGGACTTGGCTCGGTTACACAGTATGTTGCTTCTATCACAAAGGTGTCGGGCGGTATGTCAAGCCTCATATCCACCCTTGGACTGATGCGTAACAATGCACCGTTCCTTAAGCTGACACTTGAATATTTGGATATTCCCGACAAAATGTATCAAGGCAGTCTTACGGTTGAAAAACGCCGTGACAGAAAATATCAAGTTGAGTTCCGCAACGTTTCTTTCAAATATCCCGGTAGCGACAACTATGCTCTCCGCAACGTCAATATGAAATTTGAAATCGGCAAACGCCTTGCCGTTGTCGGTATGAACGGTTCGGGTAAAACCACGTTTATCAAACTCCTGTGCCGTTTGTATGATCCTACCGAGGGTGAAATCCTGCTCAACGGCATTGATATTCGCAAGTACAACTATCGTGAATACATGGACATCTTCTCCGTGGTATTCCAGGACTTCAAGTTACTCAGCTTGAAGCTCGGTGAGAATGTAGCCGGCAAAATTGATTACAACAAGGAGCTTGTTACGGAGTGCCTTGAAAAGGCAGGATTCTCCGATAGACTTGCCAAAATGAAGAACGGAACTGAAACCTATCTCTACAAGGATTACGATACCAAAGATGGTGTTGACGTTTCGGGCGGTGAAGCTCAGAAAATCGCCATTGCCCGTGCGCTCTACAAGGACGCTCCGTTCATTATCCTTGACGAGCCTACGGCAGCTCTCGATCCGATTGCCGAAGCAGAGATCTACGGAAAGTTTGACGAGATTGCAGGCGACAAGACCGCAATCTATATCTCCCATCGTCTGTCCTCTTGTAAGTTCTGTGACGAGATCGCCGTATTCCACGAGGGTGCTGTCATTCAACAAGGAACTCACGCTTCGCTCGTTGCCGACGAAAGCGGAAAGTATTACGAGCTTTGGCACGCACAGGCGCAGTATTACACGAAATAAAAAGCACCGCCTCCGACGACAGACGATAAGTCAGGATCGTTGGGGGCGGTAGGCTTGCGGTATGGAATCAAGCCGCAGGGAGACGCGTATACACGCTGTCGCGTGATGACATACACGTCTTCGACGTGATTCCATGCCTCGTAAGCGACGGATGCCGTACCAAGCCTCCTTCTTCGCTTTGATAAAAATAAAACATCCGAACCTATAGGTTCGGATGTTTTATTTTTTGGTGACCCGTGGGAGAATCGAACTCCCGTTACCGCCGTGAAAGGGCGGTGTCTTAGCCGCTTGACCAACGGGCCTCGCGAAGCAGGAAAACTCCTGCGTTTTATATAAAAGCCTTTAAAAAGGCTGGTAGCGGAAGTTGGACTTGAACCCACGACCTATCGGGTATGAACCGATTGCTCTAGCCAACTGAGCTATTCCGCCGTACCGCCTAAATATTATACCACAAACGATACCGTTTGTCAAGTACTTTTTTAAAAAAAGTGCAAAAAATAATTTTTTCTTTTATTTCATAGAATTCTATTGATTTATCTTCGCTTTTATAGTATAATATTTATAAATTTATTTATTTTATTCGGTACCGAAAACAAAGAAAGGCTTTTTGCTTATGCGTTACACTTTTCACGGAGGAATTCCCGTAGGTGCGGCAAGGGCAGTGGGAGACACGCCTGTCGCATTTACTCCAAGGACTGTTATTCTCAAAAAGGACGGAAATTATTCTTCTCTTCTCTCGGTAGGAGAGAAGGTAAATAAAGGCTCTGTTCTTGCGCTCTCCGACGACCCGGGTGCGCTTCCGGTTATCTCCTCCGTATTCGGTACTGTTAAAGAAATATCCGAAGATGCGATCGTCATAGAAACCGACACGGGTGACGGAGGAGAGGTCTCTCTCATCTCTGCATGTGACATAGAGACTCCTCTTTCCGAGACTCCGCCCGAGCTTCTCTGCGAAATGATGCGCACGGCGGCGATCGCCACTCCCGCATGTCCTCACGGTGCTCACTCGGTATGCGAGAGTGTGAGGGCGTTTGACGGCACGAGGAGAGTCATAATAGACTGCACCTCTGCGGACGGTATTTCTCTTGCGGGCAGGTATATAGTACGTGATATGTGTTCAGAGCTTATCGGAGGTATAAAGCTGCTCATCCGTGCGTCTCTGGCTATAGGCGCGGTCATCGTTGTTGACGATTCGGATATAAGGACAATACGCAGGCTGGAGAGGGCTGTTGACGGAAAGAACACCGTCCTCCTCGTTTCCGAGGCCAAATATCCGATATGCGACAAGAAGCTTCTTATGCACGCAACAATAAAGAAGGAATGTCCGCCCGACAAGTCGCCTGCCGATTTCGGATGTGCGATATTTGACGCCGAGGCATGCGTTGCGGTATACAATGCGGTAATAAAAAGGCTTCCCATGACCGACAGGCTGATATCCTTTTTTAAAAAAGGCGGTATATCTCTGCTCTCGATCCCGATAGGCACGGGGCTTTCCGAGCTTACCGAGGCTCAGGCACCCGAGGCTCTTTACGCGTCGCTCGGCGCGTTCTTCGAGCTTCGCCCGGTCTCTGAGCTTAAAGACTGCGGTATATATTACGGTGAAAGGACTGTAGTTGTCCGCGGCAGGGTACGCGTGCGCCGTGCGTTTTCCTGCATAAAGTGTATGCGGTGTGAGGATGCATGTCCCATGTACCTCTCCCCTTACCGCATGCTTACGGCAAAGGGAGACGAAAAAAAGCTCGCCTCTCTCGGCATCGACTGCTGTATCGGGTGTAACTGCTGCTCTGCGGTATGCCCGTCCGGGATAGACGTCCGCGCAAGCTTTCTTATAAAAAAGGAGGAAAAAGAAGACGATGGCAGGTAAGATATTTTCTCTTTTTACTCCGAGCGAGGTGAAGGCGCATCTCCTTCCTACGCTTCCGTCTGACAGAGTACGCGTTATAATGGCGGATACGGCTATAGCGATCGCTCCGTGTATATTCTGGAGCACGTACGTATATTCTGTAAGGACGCTGCTTGTTCTTCTCGTATGCGTGGGGGTATTCATCCTTTCGGATCTTCTCTGCTCGTTTGCCTTTACGGGAAGGATCTACGGGGCGCTCGATCTGTCTTCCCTAATATACGGGGCACTTATGGCGTGCCTTCTCTCGCCGGGGGCGGATCTTTTGCACTGCGCATTCATTGCGCTTGTGTGCTCGCTTCTTCTGAGGCACTTTCTTACGTTCATAGCGCGCTCACCGATACACCCGGTGGCTGCCGCGGCGGCTCTCTTTTCTCTCCTCTCTTATTTTTCGGGTGAATTTGCATTCACTCTCCCCTTTACCTCGGAGGCGGGTGCGACGGTGCCGGACATGATAGTAGGAGAGAGCACTCACACGCTAATGTGGTACGATCTCCTCTTCGGAAAGGTATGCGCGCCCCTCGGGTGTGCGTCCGCTCTTCTGATAATTGCGGGCGGCATCTATCTTTCGGTCAGAAGGATAATAGATATAAGAATACCTCTTGCGTGCATTGTCGGAGCGTGTGTTGCCGCTTATCTTCTTTCCGCAAACGCGAATCCCTTCTTTGACGTTCTCTTTATCGGGCTTTGCGGTCAGATGCTCTTTTGTGCGTTCTTCCTCTGTGCGGACAGGACGTACGCTCCTCACCGGAGGCAATTCTCGCTTCCTTACGGTGCGCTGTGCGGTGCGCTCGGTGTGTTCTTATGCTTCAAGCTTTCTACCGCGGCGGCGTTCCCGCTTGCGGTCGTCATAGCAAATCTTGCGGCAAGGGTGCTCGACGCGCTTCCTATAAGGCAGAAGCCGTTCGGAAAGCTATAATTTATACTAAAGAAAAAAAGTCTTATGCGGACGGATAATGCTCATCTCTTCCGCAGGCTGAAAAAAGGAGACAAATATGAAAAAGACGTCTACGCTAAGGATCACGCTTTCACTAATTCTTCTTCTCTCGATGCTTATCGGGATCATCTCGTGCGCTCCTCCCGCAGAAGATACCGGAACGGTCACCACAGTTCCCGACACTTCTGTTTCGGATACAACGAAAAACGAGGATGAGGTGACCACAGATCAGCCGCAGGCAGGCGGTCCGAGGGTCATATACTACGAGGACTTTGAGGATCTGAATTCTCTCGACGACACGGGTACTATTCTCTCCTCATACAAGTGGCAGATAGACAAAAAGTCCGACGGCGCGTACGCCGACAACACCACAAGCTACAAGATAAAGATACACCGCAGAAGTAAGATGCTGAATCTTACCAACAACAGCTCCTCGGGAACAGATTCTTATCTTATCCTGCTCACGAGCGAGCAGATGGGCGCGTATCACGAAAATAATTATACCTATCAGTACGATCTGATATATTCGGACGCCTCTGCCGCGGACAGATATATCGCAATAGTCAGCAGCTATAACGGAGGCTTCTACAACTCGTTCCATTTCAGAAACAGGGGTACTGCGAACAATCAGTGCCACAACGGAGGCTCCTGGTACACCTACGACACTGCAGGCGCAAACTACGCCGCGAACACGGATAACAATTCAATTGTCAAAAAGCTCCTCGGCAAGGACTACAAGAGCAGTGAACAGGCGTTCAAGGATATCAGCATATCCATACGCTACGTCGTAGACTGGGAGAAAGGCAATTCGGTATACATGCGTGTCAACGACGAGGGCTACCCCGGAAGCGGAAAGTGGACTCTCGTGTCGAGCGGAACGAGTGCGGACTCGAAGAATTACTTTACAAAGGATCAGGGCGGTGCCGCTATCGTCCTTAAAACGGGCGGTAAGCAGAACGGCTATATAGACAACATCATAGTATGGGAGGGCACGGGTGACGAGCCTGCGGATAAGTCCTCTCCGATATTCACGTCGCTCTCGCACGAATGCACAAAGCACGTATGGCTCGGAAGCGGAACGTGTAACGACCACGTAAGGTGCAAGTACTGTAACAGTGAAAAGGGCGGTGACGAGGGTCACAAGTACGTCTCGCTCTCGGGAACGACAGACAGGCGTTGCTCTGTCTGCAATGCTCTTGAAAGCGCGATAAACGCAGGTCAGCCTCTCGGAAGCGTTCCCGGCTACGACGGCGGAACAAAGACCAAGGAGCTTTACAGAAGCGGATACGGAATGGGAAGCTCTGCCTTTGCGGATGCGGACGACACGTATATGCAGATCATATCCGGAACGAGCGAATCCGAATTCATCGCATACACAAAGAAGCTCGAGCAGTACGGCTACAAGCAGACCTACAACTATTCGCTCGACGGAAACCTCTACGCTCAGTACACCTTCAACGGTCAGAGAATATACACCTATTATACTGCATCTGTGAAGGAGGTACGTATAATAGAGGACTACCACAGCAATATGTCTCCCTCCGAGTTCGGATACACCTACAAGAAGAAGGCGAATGAGACGACCGTTCTTTATCAGTACGGTGTACCGATGAACGAGGCGGGCGTCAACATCTCGAAGAATGACGAAAAGAAGATAGACTGCGGTATGATGTACGTAATGAAGCTTGCGGACAACTCTGTATTCATTATGGACGGCGGAGGATATCAGCAGTTCGACACGGCAGAGATAGACGGCTTTATGCAGTTCCTCTACGACGTGACCGGAACACCCAAGGGCGGAAAGATAAGAATAGCGGGCTGGTATATCTCTCACGGACATTCCGACCACATGGCGGGAGTATGCCTCTTCTTCAAAAAGTATCACGCAAATCTCACGCTCGAGAGAATATTCCACAACTTCCCCTCTCACAATTCTCCCACACCCATTCTTGCCACCACGGGCGCAGGCAACCACAGAAAGATAATAAACTACGTCAACACCTATTTCAAGGACGATAACGTAAAATACATAAAGATACACACAGGTCAGGTAATAAACCTTGCCGACGCGAAGATAACCGTCATATACACACACGAGGATATAGTCAATCCGAAAACGGCGGATACAGAGGTAGCAAACGATTACAACAACTCCTGCTCGGTAATAAACGTTGAATTTGACGGAGTTAAATTTGCTCTGCTCGGTGACGTTAACAAGCCTGCCATGAACGTTATCATTGCCAACAACAGCGCATACACGCTGAAGGCGGATATAGTTCAGCTCTCTCACCACGTAATAAACGACCTTTCAAAGCTCTACCACATCATCAAGGCTCCCGTAGTTCTCGCGCCTCAGTCGCCCAACGGCTCTGTGAACGGAACTGCGAGAAAGAACGCGATGAATGCCGCAAGGATATACCTTTCGGGAGATATGCTCTACTACGCGAGCATAGAGACTACGGGTCTTGCGGTAGTGAACGGAAAAATAAGCAAGGTATACTCGGCACCCGTCTACGGAGGAAAGTACGGAGGATGGGGCTGGTAATGCCGTCTCAGACAGAAATATAAAATGGAGTAGGACCCTGTCCTGCTCCATTTTATTTTTATGTCTTTTAGCCGTTCGGCGTACCGGAGGCTTGGCGATCCCGTTGAATATAACACAAAACGGCAGAGAAAATAATTCTCTGCCGTGATCTGTGCCCGCAATTCTCACTCTGTAAGAGCAGAAAGACGTCCGTGGCTTTTATTGCTCACTTACAGGAGTGCTGCGAGTCTCGCTTATGTAGAAGATCAGTCCTTCTTGCTCATCTTTTCAACACATTCCTTGCAAACGATCTTGCCGTCGAATGTGATGATGTTGTCAAGGCTTCCGCAGAAGATGCAACCTGCAGAGTACTTGCGGAGAACGATAGAGTTATCGTCTCTGAATATCTCGAGGTAGTCTCTTGTGCCGATTCCGAGATCTCTTCTGAGCTCCTTCGGAATAACTATTCTTCCAAGCTCGTCAACTCTTCTTGTGATTCCTGTAGACTTCATAGTTCCTTTACCAACCGGACGCTTTTGCGTCCGTCCTTTCAAAATTTTGTTTTGTTTTATTGGATTTTATTTGGTTTTTTTACATTATACCATCCTTTTCGACCAAGTTCCTCTCGGTATAATTTCAATTAACTTTTACGAAACTATTTGTCAAAATATATTTGCTTTTTGTAATCTTTTGTTAAATAAACGCCACCGCTTGCCAAACTGTTTCGGAGCACTTTCCCCGGGTAAAAAATTAACGTTCGATAAAGACTTGTTATTATATGTAATCGGTGTAAAAAGGAATTGCCAAATTTAGTTTGATTTAAAGTTTTTCGATAAAAAAGCGTATGAGGCTCTGTTTTTTTGCGTCAGTTAAGCTCCTTCGGCGCGGGGATCATATTCTGTGTGAGGATAATTTCACCGTTATTTTCGGTCAGAAGATACTCCTGCTCTTTCTTGTTTTTATCGGCTATACAGAGCTTTATGCTTTTCGTATCCTTGACGTCTATATGCAAGGAGGAGAGGTCGGAGGCTTTATATTCAGCGGTGGCGTTTATTTCTCCGTCGGTACAGATATACAGCTTTATTTTATCTCCTCCCTCGGACAGGTCCTTTCCGACGAGAATCTGACGCTCATAGCCTTTGTCGTTTATAGTTACGTTCCATTTGTTTGAGCTGTATATTACCGTGTATTCCTTTCCGAAGGCGGTGGAGTAGCAGGTATCGGTCAGGTATTTATAGGCGTCGTATCCGTTCTTTGTGAGGCTTATTCCTCTGTAGCTCTTCTCGCCCGGTCCGCCGACCTCGAGGACGGTGCACTCGTCAAGAGCATTCTTCAGCTCTGCGTATATTTTCCCTGAGTCGTCCGAATACATCATAACCGACGTTATGAGCCTGCTTGCCGGTATAAAATAGCTTCCCTTTATAAAATCGTTCTCGGTCACGCAGAAAGAAAAGTATTCCCATAGGCCGTTGACCGAAACGCCGTTGTAGTATATACTGTCCTCTGTGCCGTTGCCGTCGAGGTCGCCTTTAACGCTGTTGCTGAACGGAAATTCCAAAGCGCTCTCACACCTCTCGAATACGCTTCCGTCTCTGAATGCATAAAACACCGCGCTTGCAGCCGGGAAGCTGCTTATCTGCGGAGGACCCGAGGACTTCTCGGCATTGAATACGTAATCATCTCCGTCAAGATCAAAGGTATACACTTTAGTGGGAATCATATAGTTATCGCTGTGCAGGACGAGCGCATCCTCTTTTTTCTCGTAGGTACAGCTGATAGAGGTATATCTGCTCAGGTATAGGGTAGCTCTTCCGTCCGGGTGGAGTGAGATATATCTGTATTTATCCTCGGTACTGCTGTTCGTGAGGAATCTGTAATTCTCTGCCCTTTTGATGCTTTCGGGCGGCAGAGTCTCGGTCACCTTATCCTCGTCCGAATAGATATAGAGGTCGACAGAGAGAGTTGCATTTCCGCCCTCTCCCCTTCTCTTATAGCGGAAGGAGGTCACAAAGCGGTATTTCTTACCCTCCTCGATCCGGTAGAGGGATATATTATAGGTCTTAGTGACAGTCGCTCCTCTTCTGAGAACGTAAGCGGGAAGGATAAATGCAACGTCACTGTCAATAGGAACGGCATTTCCCTCCGAGTCATATTCAAGCATGGAGAAGGGCTCTCCGTACTCTATATCGTATCCGCTCTTATTCTTCCATTCGACGGTAATTTTTATATCGCCGTCCCCCTCGCTGACGTCGGTCACGCGTACGCCGAGTCCCTCGAGGGTGCTCGACGCTCCGAGGACTCTCAGCCGTTCAAAATCGGTCACGCTCTCTCCGTCTCCCGTTTCGCCCCCATCGCTCTCTGCTCTGTCGGTAAGGAAGAACACACACGCCGCTATTGCCAGAATGAGAGCGGCGAGGCTTATCCACAAGGTCGGTTTTTTGTAGCTCATGACCTTTTTTATTCTTTCTTTAACACCAACCTCGCCGAACGCAAGAGGGCAGGCTGAGATGATTTTTCGGGGCATACTGCAGGCAAGAAGGGCGCTTGAATACTCTTTTCTGTATTCCTCTCCTCTTTTTGCTATAACTCTTTCGTCGCACGCTATCTCTATATCCTTACATAGGAGCACGTACGCTATCCACATAAGAGGATCGAACCAATACAGAGAAAGCAGAACGAAGCCGAGAGGCTTCCACAAGTGGTCAAGTCTTTTTATATGTGCTTTCTCGTGCGCGATAACGTGGGAAGCTCTCTCGTCCGTCATATCCGACGGAATATATATCCTCGGTCTTATCACACCGAGTATAAAAGGGGTATCTATCCCATCGCACCTTCTTACACCGCTTTTATCCGTGATATACACGGATACCCTCTTTTTTATAAGGATATAGCTTACCGCCATGTATACCGACATACAGACGACACCGCACGCCCATACCGTACAGGCGATCTTTACTATCGGTGTTTCCTTCTCCTCACTGCCGACAAAGGTCGGAGGGGGAGGAGACAGGGGCTCTGTAGGAGACACGGTTCCGTGCATCTCGGGCGGGAGGACTACGGTAATATCTCCCGTATCCTCGGTATCCGTATTCGGGTAGACTATATTCTGTATAGCCTCATCCGTGTTCGGAACGAGGGAGAGCGGGCTTTCGATGCTTATCGGGCACACGAGTCTTATTCCGACCGCGAGCCAGAGCAGGCAGATGATCGCTCTCGGGGCTTTTTTGAGTATACTTCTTACGGCGATGACAAAGAGAACGAGCAGGCTTGCAGGTACGCTCATGGAGAGCAGCTTTAAAAACAAGGCTTGCATTCTTATCTGTCACCTCCTCCTTCTATCATTCTTTTTATCTCCGCTATATCCTCGTCGCTCAGCTTTTTTCTCGACGTGAAGGCGGCGATAAACGCGGGAAGACTTCCGTCAAAGCTGTCCATAACGAACATCTCGCTCTTCATCGAATAGTATTCATTCCTCGTGATGAGCACGCTGACTTCTCCTCCCTCGTTTTTAAAGAGTCCTCTCTCGCAGAGCTTTTTAAGGACGGTATACGTGGTCGACTTCTTCCACCCCAGCTTCTCAAGGCAGAGCGCGACGAGCTTTCCCGAGGGAATGGGCGCATTCTCCCACACTATATCCGCAAATCTCGATTCCACCTCACCGAGTCTTATATCCTCCATATCGGTGTACCTCCTTTTTTTACTTTGGTCTATCTTCTGTAGACCTCTGTATATAGTCTATCACAAATAGACCGATTTGTCAATAGGTTTTTGATAAATTTTTTCGGGTTTTCCTCCGGACCTTCAAATTTTTCGGCTTTGCGGTGAGTATGCGCGAAAAAAATCTCTCAGCGGATGAAAAATACTGTTGATTTTCGCTTTCTCTTATGCTATAATAGTATCAGATCAAGGCGCAAAGGCGCAAAGAAAGAGAGGAAAAGGATATGCACGTTAAGTTGAAGAAGGTAAAAAGATACCTGAAGCTTCTCGACGAAAAGAGATACTGCAACAGAGTGGAAATAAAAAACGTACTCACTCTTCCCTGCGGCTACAAGAAGGACAACGTCCTGCCGGGGAAGGAAGGCTTTTCTGAGTATATTCCGGGCAGCAGATGGGGCAGCGGGAAGGACAGCCACGCATGGTTTTATTTCACCGTCGAGGTACCAAAGCATATGCGCTCGCTTCCCGTGTATCTTTCGGTAAGGACGGATATGCTCGGGTGGGATGCTTCAAATCCTCAATTTATCTGCTATATCGACGGGAAGATGAGGCAGGGTATAGACACCAACCACACCTCTGTTCTGCTCGAGGGAAAGGAAAAATACGAGGTATATCTCTATGCATACACCGGCCCGAAGATAGCCGATGCCATACTCTTTCTTGAGCTGTTCAATAAGCGTCCCGACGTCGAGGCTCTTTACTACGACGTAAAGGTCCCTCTCGATTCTCTTTCATTTATGAAGGAATATTCGCGAGAATACGCCGAGATACTCGCTCATCTCGACCGTGCCGTCTCGATGCTTTCTCTTTACGACACAGACAGCGATGAATTCTACACCTCTGTTCTGCGCGCGAGAGAATATATGCAGACAGAATTCTACCGAAAGTACTGCAAGGAGCAGGAGTGCACCACGGTGTGCATAGGCCACACGCATATCGACTGCGCGTGGAAGTGGACGCTTCTTCAGACGAGAGAAAAGGTTCAGCGCTCGTTTGCGACAGTTCTCGAGCTTATGAGGATATATCCCGAGTACAGGTTCATGTCCTCTCAGCCCCTTCTCTATAAGTATCTGAAGGAGGAGGCACCCGAGCTTTACGGGGAGGTAAAGCAGAGGGTGAGCGAGGGCAGATGGGAGTGCGAGGGCGCAATGTGGGTAGAGGCGGACTGCAACCTCTCCTCGGGCGAAAGCCTTGTACGTCAGATAATATACGGAAAGAGATTCTTCCGTGAGGAATTCGGCATAGATAGCCGGGTGCTCTGGCTGCCCGACGTTTTCGGATACTCTGCGGCTATGCCTCAGATACTCAGGAAATGCGGTGTGGACTGGTTCGTCACCTCAAAGATAAGCTGGAACGATACGAACACTATTCCCTTCGACACCTTTACGTGGAGGGGTATTGACGGAAGCTGCGTCAACACTCATTTTCTGACCGGTCAGAACAAGGGAAAGGGTGAGCCCGACAGAAGGACCACCTACGTAGGTCACGTAACCGCCGAGATGGTGGCGGGCACCTATGAAAGATACAAGAACAAGGCTCTGCACAACGAGGCTCTTCTCACCTTCGGCTTCGGAGACGGAGGCGGAGGACCTACCTCTGAGGATCTGGAGATATACAGAAGAAGCGAAAGGGGTATTCCCGGCTCGCCGAATGCGAGGATCGGCTTTGCGGGAGAATTCTTATCAAGGCTTGAAAAAAAGACAGAGAAAAGCAAGCTGCTCCCCGAGTGGAGAGGAGAGCTTTATCTTGAGTTCCACAGAGGTACCTACACCTCTATCGCAAAGAACAAGAGAAACAACAGAAAGAGCGAATTCCTATATCTCGATGCCGAGCTGCTTTCATCACTGAGCAGGCACCTCACGGGTGCCTCCTTCCCGAAGGAGGCTCTGCGCGAGGGGTGGGAAATGATACTGACAAATCAGTTCCACGACATCATTCCCGGCTCGTCGATAAAAGAGGTATACGACCAAAGCGATATAGACTACGCAAAAATAAAGGAGATAGGTGAGGGCGCGAGAGGTGCCGCCCTCTCCTCGATATCCTCAAGGCTCGCAAGGAGCGGCGGGTACGCAGTATTCAATCCGCATTCGTTTACTACCGACGCTCTTGTGCGCGTGGACGGAAGGAGCGCGATAGTAAAAGGACTTCCCTCAAAGGGCTATGCGCTTATAAGAGAGGATGAGCTTATCCGGAATAACTCGGTGAAGTCGGACGGAAATACGGTTGAGACTAACCGCTACAGAGTAGTCTTTGACGAATTCTGGCGCATTTCTTCGCTTTACGACAAGAAGAACGCAAGAGAGGTCGTAAAGGAGGGCTGTGCGGCAAATGAGATAAGAATATACCCCGACTACCCCGACGTGTACGATGCGTGGGAGTGGCAGGAATATTCGAAGGACGAGTACAGGGCTCTTACCGACGTAAAGGAGGTCGGCAGGATCGACGACGGCGCAAGAACAGGCATAAGAATAGTCCGCCCGTTCGGAAGATCGCTCATAGAGCAGACGGTATACTTTACCGACGACGGTGAGCGGATAGACTTCGAGACACGCGCCGACTGGCACGAAAGACACCTGATGGTAAAGGCGGCATTCCCGGTGGATATAAATTCTGACAAGGCGACGTACGATATTCAGTTCGGCACGATCGAGAGGCCCACTCACTCAAACACGAGCTGGGACAGAGCGAAGTTCGAGGTGTGCGCGCACAAGTTTGCCGACCTTTCCGACGGAGGCTACGGTGTTGCGCTGATGAACGACTGCAAGTACGGATACGACGTCCACGGAGAAACCATGCAGCTCTCTCTGTTCAAGTGCGCGACAGATCCGAACGAGGAGGCAGATCAGGGTATTCACGAATTTACCTACTCTCTTATGCCTCATGCGGGCACGCTCGGTGAGAGCAACGTGCAAAGAGAGGCATACTACCTCAACTACCCGGCGTATGCGGTAAAGGCGAGCGGAAGCGAAAGCTCTCTCCCCGAGCGTTTTTCTGCCGTAAGCATAGACTGTGACAACGTTATCTGCGAAACACTGAAGCAGGCGGAGGACTCTGAGGCGACCGTTCTTCGACTTTTTGAAAGCAAGAACAAAAAGCAGACGGTTACTCTCGACCTCTCTCTCCCCGTGAAGAGATGCTTTGTCTGCGACATGCTTGAGCGCGAGCTTTACGAGTTGCCTATCGAGAGTGGAAGAGTCTCTCTTCGCGTCTCGGGCTTTGAGATAGTGACGCTTAAGCTTATATGACCAAAAATCACCCGACGCGCCGCAAGGCGCGTCGGGTGTTTTTTTATTTTTAGATTGCGGACGCATTACGTCCGTATATCTTCTCTATAATTCTGTAGGAAATGCTCGGTGGTCGTAAAACAGTAATATTCTCACTGCCTGCCAGCTCCACTTTCTTTTTTATCAGAGCTTGCTCTTTTTCATCTACGAAGAACTTTACCTGTATCGGTCGCTTGCGATTTCTGTTATCTGCCATAGTGCGCTCACCA
>SVRJ01000015.1 GCA_015064885.1 Oscillospiraceae bacterium | reverse complement strand
TGCGGAATGTTGTTTTCGCTTGCTTTAATGACGCTGTATCTGAAATGAGACTGCCAAAAATAAAATTTCCGGCCAATAAAAATGTTGATGCATTTTCGGTGGCAAGCTATATAGAAACTGCGACAAATCTTTATTTTAACATAAATATGAAGGAAATAGATGAAAAAGCACGCCATGCATTCCAAAATATTAAGTTTAACCTTCGCTTTTGCATGTCGCTTACATCCCAGCATTATTATTTGATCTTTGATGATCTATTGAGTAAAGAAACAGCTATTGCAGATGGCACAGTATTAAAAATTATTGATTTTGTTTTTTCCGTATGTAAGCAAAATGATCCCTTGCAGATATTTTGCAATAATATTGTTACACCGATTATTACTTCAAAAGAAGAAATAATTGAAAGCGGAAAAGCCATGGGTATAATGCGTAATAATCCTGCTTTTGATACACTATAAATGCAAGTGTAGGTTATTTTACTCTTCTTATTATATATTTGGTTGTGACTGTTACCTTGGGAGCGATTTTTCACTTTATTTATATTTGTAAACAAGTATCGATAAAATCAGTCCAATCGAATCATGAAAAGATATAATATAACGATTGAATGATCATATGCCCCACCTCACCGAGGTGGGGCAATAACAACTCGATATGTATATGCCGCAGGATTTATTCTTGCGGCCTTTTGTTTTTAAGTTGTAAACTTTTTGAATAATTTCACTCAAACCTATTGATATTTATATTGAATTAAGTTATACTATTAGAGTATAAATTTTCTATGGAGGTTTTCATATATTATGAAGCTTAACAAATCCAACACTTTCAAGGGTGTAAACGGCCCTGTCCTTACAATAGTTATGGACGGCGTAGGAATTGCTCCCGATAACAAAGCAAATGCAGTAAAGCGCGCTTTTACTCCCACTCTTGACAGCCTTCTTGCAAACTATCCTACAGTAAGCCTTAAGGCTCACGGTACGGCAGTAGGTCTCCCCTCTGACGACGATATGGGTAACAGCGAGGTAGGTCATAACGCTCTCGGTGCAGGTCAGGTATTCGCACAGGGCGCAAAGCTTGTTTCTCAGTCTATAGAGAACGGCAAGATGTTTGCGTCCGACACATGGAACACTCTCGTTAACGGAGTTAAGACAAACGGAACAACACTCCATTTTATCGGTCTTTTCTCTGACGGTAACGTTCACTCGCATATCGACCACCTCAAGGCAATGCTCGCTCAGGCTAAGGCTGAAGGCGTTGCAAAGGTAAGAATTCATATCCTTATCGACGGACGTGACGTAGGCGAAACAAGCGCACTTGATTATATACTTCCTTTCGAGGATTATCTCGCATCTCTCCGCTCTGATTCGTTTGACGTAAAGATAGCAAGCGGCGGCGGAAGAATGCAGATCACAATGGACAGATACGAAGCAAACTGGAAGATGGTAGAGGACGGCTGGAAGACTCACGTTCTCGGTGAAGGCAGAACCTTCGCGTCCGCTGAAGAGGCTGTAAAGACCTACCGCGCAGAGCTCGGTGTTATCGACCAGGATCTCCCTCCCTTCGTTATAGCAGAGGACGGAAAGCCTGTCGGCACTATCGAAGACAACGACAGCGTTATCTTCTACAACTTCAGAGGTGACAGAGCAATTGAGATCTCCAAGACCTTTGAGGCAGGCTCGGACTTTGATAAGTTTGACAGAGTACGCGTTCCTTCCGTGCTTTTCGCAGGTATGCTCGAGTATGACGGTGACCTCCATATTCCTTCCCGCTACCTCGTTTCTCCTCCCGAGATCACAAACACAATGAGCGAATACCTCGCAGATACCGGAGTATCTCAGCTCGCTATCTCCGAGACACAGAAGTTCGGTCACGTTACCTACTTCTGGAACGGAAACAAGAGCGGCAAGTTCAGCGAAGAGCTTGAAACTTATATTGAGGTTCCCTCTGACATAGTTCCTTTTGAGCAGAGACCCTGGATGAAGTGCGCAGAGATCACGGACAAGCTTATCGAGCTTCTTGAAGAAGGAAAATATACCTACTACAGAGTTAACTTCCCGAACGGCGATATGGTAGGTCATACAGGTAATATTCAGGCTACTATATGCTCTATGGAGGCTCTTGATCTTCAGCTTGCAAGAATTCTTAAGGTGGTTGATTCTCTGGGCGGTGTTGCACTTATTACGGCAGACCACGGAAACGCTGATGAAATGTACGAGATAGATAAGAAGACCGGTGAGCCTAAGGCTGATAAGAACGGAAACTTCAAGGCGAAGACGTCACACACACTCAATCCCGTTCCTTGTATAATTTACGATAACAGACCCGAAGAAGAGAAGGGCTATACAGTAAAAGAGGACAAGGGTACGTTCGGACTTTCAAACGTTGCGGCTACTATGGTAAACCTCATGGGTTACGAAGCACCCGCAATGTGGGATGAATCTATAATCAAGTAATTCAAGATACCGTTACAAGGGGGATAGACTTATGCTATACGAGACGATAAAATTATCCGAAAAATACGGTGCAACGCTCACAACCTACGTTGCAAGCGATACTCCCGAGCTTAATAAAACACCGAGACGCGCTATGATCGTTTGTCCGGGCGGAGGATATCATTTCCTTTCCGACAGAGAAAACGAGCCTATTGCAAGATTCTATATGGCTAAAGGAATGAACGCATTTGTTCTCAGATACTCTGTAGAGGAGAAGGCAACGAATTATACTCCTCTTATCGAGGCTGCTCTCGCAATAAAGCACGTAAGAGAAAACGCAGAAAAGTACAATATAGATCCGAACTACGTTTTCATAGTAGGATTTTCAGCAGGTGGACACCTTGCGGCGTCTACCGGTATCCTTTGGAATATTCCCGAGGTCAGAGAGGCTCTGGGAGATGCCCCGGAAGGAATAGGTAAGCCTACGGGTATGGTTCTTTCCTATCCTGTTATTTCTGCGGGACCTAAGGCGCATAAGGGCTCTATCTATAGACTCTGCGGCACACAGACACCTACAGAAGAGGAAGCAAACCGCTTCTCGCTTGAGCTTCACGTTGACGCAACGACCGCTCCCGCATTCATATGGCACACGGTTGAGGATAAGACTGTTCCGGTAGAGAATTCTCTCTATCTTGCGGCGGCACTCCGTGAAAATAACGTTCCTTTTGAAATGCATATATATCCCAAGGGAGTTCACGGTCTTTCTCTCGGTAATGAGGAGACCGCTTGCGGAAAGCCTTCGCTTCTCGTTGAGCATATCCAGAGCTGGGCAGAGCTGTCCTATAAGTGGATAATGGAATTTTAAAATAATGAGCCGCTGTATTCAACTACAGCGGCTCGTTGTTTTTGGCTTTCGGATTACTTATAAAAATAAAAATGTGTACACCTTCTGAGTGTACACATTTTTATTTATATGTTATTCATCGTCATCGGTAATGATGATTTCTATATCGGCACCTACTGCCTTAAGCTTTCCGACAAGATCATCGTATCCGCGCTTCAAAGTCTGTATAGAGCCGATCTCTGTCTTTCCCTCTGCCGCAAGCGCTGCGATAACTACCGCTGCGCCTCCTCTGAGGTCTACGCTGGTAGTAGTTGTTCCGTGGAGCTTTTCTACTCCGTCGATGATAGCGGTCTTGCCTGCAATGGATATGTTTGCACCCATTCTTCGGAGTTGATCTGTATATCTGAATCTGTTATCCCATACACCCTCTGTAACCTTTGACGTTCCGTCAACAATAGTGAGGATCGCCGCAAACTGCGGGTGCATATCCGTAGGGAATCCGGGGTAGGGAAGCGTTTTTATGTTTACGGGTTCCATCTTTGTCTCGGGCGCTCTGCTTACTACGACAGAGTCATCGTATTCATCAACGTCAACACCCATTTCACGAAGCTTGGAGGTAACCGTTTCAAGGTGTTTCGGAATTACGTTTTTGATCTCAACAGAACCACCTGCAGCCGCAGCCGCAACCATGTACGTGCCAGCCTCGATCATATCCGGAATAATAGCATAGTTACATCCGTGGAGTTCTTCAACGCCCTCTATCTTGATAATACTTGTTCCGGCGCCGAATATTTTGGCTCCACATGCATTGAGGAAAGAAGCCACCGCAACAATGTGAGGCTCTCTTGCAGCATTGTCTATGATCGTTTTACCTTTTGCCTTTGCGGCAGCGAGCATAACGTTTATCGTAGCTCCCACAGAAGCAAAATCAAGGTAAACAGAGTTTCCGCAAAGACCGGCGTCTCCGGCGTCAAGACAAATAGCTCCCTTGTCGCGCGATACTGTGGCACCCAGTCTTTCAAAGCCCTTCTCATGCTGATCGATAGGTCTTATTCCGAAGTCACATCCTCCGGGCCATCCAACACGAGCCTTGCCGAATCTTGCAAGCTCGGCACCGAGAAGATATGTGGAAGCGCGGAGCTTTCCGACTATTTCAGCGGGGGAGGATCCCTGATTTATAATAGTGGTATCTATGGACACCGAGCCGTCTGCTCTTCTTTCGACAACAGCACCCATAGCCTCGAGTATTTCGAGAGAGCGCGTAACGTCGCTGACGTTGGGGAGATTTTCTATAACACATTTATCTTCAACAAGTATACTTGCAAAAATTACAGGGAGAGCGGCGTTCTTCATTCCGCCGATGGTTATGCTTCCGTTTAACGGAGCACCACCGTTTATGACGATTTTTTCCATAGAAATGTACCTTCCAAAACAAATATTTAAACTGAAGCCTTATATAAAAACGGTACGACCGTAAAAACTCAATATATTGTGTTACTTAGTTGTCACACACTATAATTATATCACATTTGGTGAATAAAGTCTATAAGAATAATCGCGTTTTTCGAAAAATTAAATTAAAATTAAAAACTGCGTAATATTTAGTTCTCGTTTTGCAGAGAAGAAATATAGGCGCACGCGAGATCTACCACCATGCCGTAGCTCTTTGTTCCGACTGTACCCTGGCTTTGAAGATAACTGTTGTTTATCGTGCCGCTTACGTCAGCGACTACGTTTTCTCTGTACTTGTCAAAGAAGCGTGAATATGCGTTCATTTCATATCTTGCTCGGATGTCAACTCCGCTGACGACCTCCTTATAGAGGTCCTTGTCGGCACTGTAGAGAGCGTTACGAACGTACTCGTACATGCTGAGATAACCGCTGTACTGTATATACGGATCATCAGAGCTTGCGCATGCCAGGAAAGCGACGAAATTAGCTTCATCCTCTCTTGATATACCCCTCTGGTGTGCCATTTCATGCGCACACGTATAGGGAATGGTATAGTCGGGGAAATTTATATTTATATTGGATTCTCCCGTAAAGAAGGTATACACTCCCGATATGTGGGTGTAGGTCCACGGCTCACTTAGGACGACTTGCTTCGGGTTTGAATTGAAGTTCTGTATAAACGGATATTTTTCCGAAAGAGTATCGTAGGCATCGTTCAGCTTATTTGTCATTTCGCGGAAGGAATACGGCATAAGCGAATAGGAGTTCGGCACGAAGTTTATTTCCTCACAAAGCTCTCCGACCCTTTTGGATAGATATTCTGCGGAATTGTAAAGGTCTTGGGCTGAAAGAGGCTTTCTGTCTATGTCAAGCTTTTTATCTATGGTTCTGCCCTTGTATCCGCCCGCAAAACCAAAAACGAAAATTATCGCAATTATGCATACTACCGAAAGCGTTCTGCTCATAAAATAAAATGTGAGCTTCCAAGTGGAGGAGTATCGCTTTATGGCGACGGTTATGGTGATAGCAAGTATAACAGGGGATGATATGAGCAGCAACTCGGCTAAGGAGAAGGGAATAAGATTTGTAAGCTTTGCAAGCAAAAATCTTATCGGTCCTCCTATATAAGTTTGTATAAAGTCAGAAAAGCTTACGCTGTATGAAAAGCAGACAAAGCACGCTGCCGCAAGCAGAGTCAATGCACATACGACTGCCATATACGGCGAGAATATTTTCTTTTCGTTTGTTTTCCGTTCCTGTCGGTTCATACGAATTATATGCTCCTTTTGGTGTAGTGTGTTAAAATTCTTGGTTCGGGAAGAGATCTTTCATATCCCGGAAGAGAGGGGCACGTATGCTGATCACTCTTCCGTCAGGAAAATGAAGTGTCAGCTCTCTTGCGTGTAGAGCCTGACGCCCTATTTCTTCGGATGCTTTACCGTACAACTCATCTCCGAGGATAGGGAAACCAAAGTGCTTCAGATGTACGCGTATCTGGTGAGTTCTCCCGGTTATAGGAGTGACGCTGAGCAGAGTATTTCGGTTATACTCGCATATTTTTGAAAAATGGGTAACGGCGCTTTGCCCGTCGCCATCTTCACACACAATGCGTGTGATTATACTTTCCTTTTCTCTTTTTATCGGCTTATTTACCGTGAACGAATCGGGAAGTGATCCTCTGCATACGGCAAGATATTTTTTATCTATCATTCCTTTTTCCATCATTGATGATAGGATAGAAGCACTTTTGCTGTTTTTGGCTATAAGCACGGTACCGCTTGTATTTTTGTCGAGTCTCGTTATCGCCCTGAAGCGAAATACCTCACCGCGTTCCTTGAAAATATAAGCCACAGCGTTTGCCAGGGTATCGCTATGATGGTTATGCGAAGGATGAGTAGGCATATACGGAGGCTTATTAAGTATTATAAGCTCTGCGTCCTCGTAAAGTATTTCCGGCATTGTTTCAAGCCTTATCGGTTCTATATCCGAATTTTCGGTGTCTTCAAAATTGAGCTCGAGTACGTCGCCGGCCTTGAGTATGCTTCTTACAGTAACTCTCTGTCCGTTGAGGATCATTCCATCCTCGCGTGCCTTCAGACGTGTGAGAAGCTTGTGTGAGATCCCGCACTTATTAAGAATATAATTTCGGAGAAGGGAACCGTCGTGCTCCGCCGATATGATCTCTTTCATATGAGGCTGCTTTCCTTTCGCAGAATAGTATAAGTTATAAAAAGCAGAGCCGTCAAAAAGTTTTAACGGCTCGGGTGCTTATGTGTTTAACTGTCAGTTTGCTATCTGGTTGATAAGATCGTATCTTTCGGCAACCTCTTTTCTGCGCTTTTCAGCGATGAGCTTCATTTCATTTACCTGTTCCTCGGTAAACTTGTCAAGGTCGCCTTCCTTGAGTGTGTTCTTATAAAGTCTGTCAGCAATAAGAGCAAAGCTTATATCAATGGGAACTATGCTTCCGTCGACCTCACATATAACAACGTTGCTCTTGCCCTCAAGGAGAAGCTCAACAGCCTTTGCTCCCATCTTTGATGCGGTGGATCTGTCACGAAGTGTGGGTGAACCGCCTCTTACGAGATGAGCAAGGCGAGCGAATTTGGACTCGACGCCGGTTCTTTCCTCTATTCTCTTGCGGAGACCTTCACCGTATGGCTTTCCGTCGGCATCAAATACGCCCTCGCTGACGATAACGATCATACCTCTCTTACCGTCTGCCTTGAGTTCGTTTATCTTGTTTATGCAAGCTTCCTCGTCAAAAGGAACTTCTGCAATAGCACAAGCAACAGCACCGCACGCAATAGCCGTTTCAAGAGCTATCTCACCGCAATGACGTCCCATAACCTCGACGACGTTGCATCTTGCATGAGATTCACAAGTGTCGCGGAGTCTGTCAACACAGTCAACTACTGCGTTCATCGCAGTATCAAAGCCGATGGAGTAGTCTGTAGCTGTAATGTCGTTATCAATAGTTCCGGGAACGCCGATGGTTGGGATACCTCTCCATGTAAGGTCGGTAGCGCCTCTGAACGTTCCGTCTCCGCCTATCGCAACGATGGCGTCTATCTCGTTTTTCTTACATACCTCGATGGCTCTCTGCATACCCTCCTCGGTCTTGAATTCAAGACATCTGTCAGAGTAAAGCATCGTGCCGCCGTGTGTTATTATGTTGGATACACTTCTGCTGGTAAGCGGGATAGTATTGTCCTTTATAAGTCCGCTGTAGCCTCCGATGATACCTACGACCTCAATACCGCAGTCGATAGCTTTTCTTGTAACGGCTCTTATAGCCGCGTTCATACCCTGAGCGTCACCGCCGCTCGTAAGAATACCGATTTTTCTGAATTTCTTACTCATTTTTTCCTCCGTTTCCCGAAGTGCGGGATATAAAATTTTATCAATATATATTTTACAATATTTATTTCTGATTTTCAAGCGGGTTTCGAATATATTAACATTTAGAAATCTATATATTTACAATCTAAAATTGTGTTCCGGATGTTTTTTCTGTTCTGGACGGGGATATGCCGAAAAACTTTTTGTACTGACGCCCAAAGTACGAAAGGTTGTTATATCCCACCGCCGCACAAACCTCACTGACGCTGTAGTCTGTTGTGGTGAGCATATTTTTTGCTGCGGTGCACCTGACGTAATTCAAGTGATCTATGACGGTGAAGCCCGTACATGAATTGAAGCACCGACAAAGATAATTGACAGAGACTGCAAGGTGCTTGGCAAGGACCGAGGTGGTTATATTCTCTGTGTAGTGCATATGTATATATTCCATCGCCTCTTGCGCTATGTGCTTTGACGCATTTATATGGTATCTTGTTGTTTTTGTTTCGTTCGAGGGAAAATTACGGTAAAGATAGACCAGAAGAGATATTATATCTGCTTTTGTCTGAGCAAGACTGTATGCTTCCTCGCTTGTAAAGGAAGCGACTACCGATTCGGCCTTCATGCGTGCCGTCTTGTCGCTTATAAGGGGCAAAAGGTGATCCGATTTCGTGTTAATATCAAGCTCTGCACACATCTTTGTTGAAACTATTATAACGTAGTATTCCACAATGTCGTCTATCGGATACAATCTGTGCATACAGGATGAATTTACTACAACGATGTCGCCCTCTTTTGCATAGCGAAATTCACCGTCTATCGAAACGTTCGCTTCGCCGGCGACTATATAGATGATCTCAATGTTTTCGTGCCAGTGGGGGACCCATCTGGACTGAGGAGATTTTACTCTTCTTTTAACGAAAAAGCTATACTTGGGGTCGGGGAATATATGCTCCTCATATCCCCAATCGGCTACTTTTCCGTTTTCACGTTCATTTTCGATGTGCATAAAAAACTCCGATTCGGATACTTCGGCAATATTATATCACAAACAAGGCGTTTTTTCAAGTCATAATCTGCTATATGTCAATATTGTGTTAATATTGGTTAATATCATTTCTTTACACGGAGATAAAAAAGAGTTATAATATTATTGTAAAAATAAAATGCCGCGCTTTGGGGTTATAATAGTGTGCGGCAAAAAACGGAGGAAAAATTATGAAGGTCATAGTAACAAAAAATTATGCTGAAATGTCTGCTGTTGCGGCTGATATGTTCAAGGGCGTTCTCACCGCAAAGAAGGATGCCGTTCTCGGTCTTGCTACCGGAAGCACACCCGAGGGTATGTACGCATGTCTCGTTGATATGTACAAAAAGGGAGAGCTTGACTTCTCGGATGTAAAGAGCGTAAATCTCGACGAGTACTATCCGATCAAGAAGAGCGACGACCAGAGCTACGACTTCTTTATGAGAAAGCATCTTTTCTCTCACGTTAACATGAAGGAAGAGAACATACATCTTCCCAACGGTGAGGCTGCCGATGCTGACGTTGAAGCTTGTGAATACGAGAAGCTCATAGATTCTCTCGGCGGAGCGGATATACAGGTTCTCGGTATAGGCAGAAACGGCCATATCGGATTCAACGAGCCTGATACATATCTTCTTGCAGATACACATCTTACAGGTCTTACAGCTTCCACTATTGAGGCTAACTCCAGATTCTTCGCAAGCGAAGAGGACGTTCCTAAGCACGCACTTACAATGGGTATCGGTTCTATATTCAAGTCCAAGAAGATAGTAGTTATGGCATCCGGTAAGGAAAAGGCTGAGGCTGTAAAGACACTTCTCGAGGGCAAGATCAGAACAGATTGCCCCGCAACAATGCTCGTTCTTCACAGAGACTGTACTCTTGTTTGTGACGAGGATGCATACTCTCTCGTAAAATAATTCCGTTCGGAGGAAGAAAAGAATGATCAGATTCGGAACAGGCGGTTGGAGAGCGGTCATCGGAGATGATTTCACCGCTGAAAATATCAGACTTGTGGCCAAAGGTGTGGCAACGTTTATCCACGAAAGCGGAAAGGCTGATCTTCCTGTTATAATAGGACATGACAGAAGATTCTTGTCTGATACGGCGCTTAAATGGATAACAGAGGTTCTCGTACACGAAGGAATACACGTACTGTATATTCTCAGAAGTGTGCCTACTCCTCTTATTATGCACACGGTAAAAAAGAAGGGCTACGCATTCGGTCTTGAAATAACCGCATCCCATAATCCCGCAAGCTATAACGGTATAAAGCTTATTGTTGAAGAGGGAAGAGATGCAAGTGTTGAGGTTACAAAGAGACTTGAGGAGATAATAGCCTCTATCGAAAACGAGCCTGTCGCATACACCGGTTTTGAGGAATGCGTTGCTTCGGGAATGGCGGTTCACGTTGACGATCCGTTCAACGAATATATTGACGATATTCTCGGCCTTGTTGACGGAAACCTCATAAGGTCCAAGAATATGAGAATACTTTTTGACCCTATGCACGGCTCGGGCGTTTATCCGATGCTCGCTATCATGTATACAAACCGTGTTACTCTTGATATGATAAACGGAAATCGCGACACTCTTTTCGGAGGAACGATGCCCGCACCGAGTGAGGACAGACTTTCCGAGCTTCGCCGCAGAGTAGTTGAAGAGGGCTACAGCCTCGGTATAGCTCTTGACGGCGACGGAGACAGACTCGGTATCATAGACAGAAACGGAAGATACATAGATGCAAACGAGACTCTCTGTATGCTTTATTACTATCTCCATGAGTATAAGGGCTATAAGGGTCCGGTCGTAAGAAATATAGCTTCCACGCATATGCTCGATAAAATTGCCGAATCCTTCGGAGAAAAATGCATTGAGGTTCCCGTAGGCTTCAAGTACGTTTCTGCGGCACTTGATGAAAATGACGCTGTTCTCGGAGGAGAATCTTCCGGC
The DNA here is from genome assembly GCA_015064885.1 of Oscillospiraceae bacterium. Taxonomy (GTDB): domain Bacteria; phylum Bacillota; class Clostridia; order Oscillospirales; family CAG-272; genus SIG640. Next base: position 34,292 of record SVRJ01000015.1, on the reverse strand, counting down.
GGACTTACGGTAAGAGGACATATCTTCGGTAAGGATTCAATATATGCCGCATCTCTCTTTGTCGAAATGATATGCGCTATCGGAATGTCCGCAACCGATTTCATGGCAAAGCTTGAAGAACGCTACGGCCGTTTCAGAATGGCTGAATCAAATCTCGAATACGATCCGAAGGACAAGGGAGAGATAGACGATCTTATCATGGTCCAAAGGAAGATTCCGAACTTTGGCGTTTCAATAGCGAGAGTATCGTATGAGGACGGCTGTAAGGTGTATTTTGAAAACGGAGATTACATCATTTGCCGATTCTCGGGAACAGAACCTCTTCTCCGTATTTTTGCAGAATCTTCTACGGTTGAAAAGGCAAAGGAATACATCTCGATCTTTTCCGATTTTGTGTTTAACAGAAACAACTGATATATAAGTCTTTGGAAAGAGGAATGCGAAATGAAGAGAATAACTGTTGCAAGCTATAATATAAGACACGGTGCAGATGCCTCGTTCGATATGAGCAAGCTCGCATCCTGTATACTTAGATCGGGAGCCGACGTTGTTGGCTTTCAGGAGGTCGACGTAGGTACTACGAGAGTAGGCGGAAAGGATCTGGTCGAGGAGCTGAAGCAGGCGACCGGATACAAATACGGATATTTCGTAAAGAGCTTTGACTACAAGGGCGGAGGATACGGAAACGCGATACTGTCAAGATTCCCCGTGCTTTCCTTTGACCGCGAGTTACTTTACTTTACCGACAGATGCGAGCAGCGCTCTGTAGGTATCTGTAAGATAGATGCAGACGGTCATGTGTTTAATTTTGCCGTTACGCACCTTGACCTTGTAAGCGACGACGTAAGACGCACTCAGCTCAGAGAGATAAACGCTCTTCTCGAAGGTAAGGGACCGTATTTCCTCACCGGTGACTTCAATACTCAGAATTTTTCATTGTTCGATGAATTTCCCGAGGGAAATATCATTCTCGATGATCAGAATAAACTTGTAACCTTCCCGGGAGCCTCTATTACGATAGACAATATAGTCTACCATAACAGTATAACCCTTCTCGAAAAGGGAACGGAGACCGAAAGCTATTCGGATCACTATATGCTCTGGGGAACCTTCGAAATAGCATAACTTGATAATAAATACCTGTTGTAATAAGAGCAGCGCGCTTGAATTTCAACAGGTGTTTTTATTTCACCTCAAGCTTTCAAAACACGAAAATGGATATTGACATTATTGAGGATGTGTGATATAATAATAAAAAAGACGTAGGAAAATGGAGTTTCAATAATGATACAGAAATATTATCCGATATTTGTAGCCGTTATAAAAAGGATCTTCCGCTCATTGCATCTCGTTCTTTCCGCAGTGCTCGGATATTCGTTAATGATACACGGAATAGCAAGTCTTTCCACTTATACAGATGACGATACCGTGATAGGGGGCGTTCTGAAGATAGCCGCACCTTTAGGTGTAATACTTGTTTTTTCGATATTTCTTGTTTGCTTTTCGCTTTACGATGAGGACAGCAAGCACAGATATCTCGTTAATATGAAGGAGACGGGTTTTGAAAGCGGGTTCTCTCAAAATCTTGAATTTATGAAGAAATTCAAATTCAGATATACAGATTATATAGCCCTGACAGTCTTTCTTTTGATGTTTCGCGGTGTACTTAATAACGTTGCGCTGAATATAATGTCCGATACCGCATATAAAAATTTCGGTTTCCTTGTTTTTCTTGCGTTACTTATATTCTTTTTGGCACTCTATTTCTTTTCGTCCGTGCTCGGAGCGAGCCTTTGGGCAAACGAGCTGTATTCACACGACTACGAAGCGTATAACCCCAATAAGCTTATATCACTGAAGGGCGTATTTACCGTGCTCATATACCTGCTTGACATACTTCTGGTGTTTGCGGTAATTCCCGTAATACTCACGTATCTCGGTATTTTCGCGGTTCTGATAATAGACTATTTCAAGATATTTGCTATCGCGGTTGCAGTGTTTTACGTGCTTTTCTATCTCCGTGCCGCAATTAAAAGGCATAATTTCTTGCGCGAGCTTAAAAAGGTGTGTAAGCTCGGAGGAGCGGAAATGAAGCTCTATCTTCCCGCGAGAAGTATATTCATTTCGGGAAGGCGTGCAATTACTCTTAAAAAAGAAGACCACGAGTATGACGTGTATTTTATGCCGTCCCTCTTTAAATCCAATATAATCAGAATATACGATAATTTCAGATTCAATAAGGTGTTTAAGCTCGAGATGCGAAGGCGCAATAAGTTCCTTCTCTATATCCCGGTAACCTTTAAGAAGAAAATACACTTTAAAGGCGAACGCACAGAGGTTCTCGTTGCAAATCCCGTGACCAAGAGCATACAGGTAAAGGAAACCGGCATCAAAGGTGCGCGAGAGCTCCATGAGGCGGATAAGATATGGGGTGTCGGAGTATATTCGGGAGAAGGCTTCAGAAACGCTTTTGACCGAGCATGCAGAGAAATTCAGAAAATATGATCTCGGAGGAAATAAAATGAGAAAGATAATTGCATTAGTGTGTATTATTACAACTCTTTGTTCGCTTTTTTGCGCTTGCACAAAGCCCACAGACACAGAATCGGGCATAACTACCACGGAACCTGCCATTACTCCGGGTGAGACGACTACCGATGCCGCGACGTCTGAAACAGTCGCCGCGACAACAACTGAGGCGGAAACCACCATCCCTCAGCTTCCCGCAGATGAGAAGAGCACAGTCGAATTCAGCTCTCCGGCTATCTGCACCGACGTGGGAAAAACGGTAGACTTGGCTAAATATGACGTTGAGCTTAAGGCAAAGCAGATAACAACGGCTGACAAGCTTTCCTGGACTACCTCGGATCCCGATATAGAGATCAAAGACGGAAGATACGTCAAAATAGAAAAGAAGGGCGTGTTTGTTCTTAAGGCATCGGACGGAAAAAACAAAAAAGATATTTATATTCTTTCAAAGCTTGAAAGTGAGAGCGAATACGTTCTCTACAGCAATGACTTTTCTTCCATGGCGGGAATAGATAAAATTCAGCAGACCGGAGGAAGCGCAACGGTGTCTAACGGGGAGCTCATTCTTTCTGCGGAGTCTTCTGCTTCATCCTACGTAAGAGTACTTTTTCCCGATTATCTTTCAGACTTTACCTCATACGTTGTTGAGACAGGACTCAAAATGTCATCTCCCGTAAATGAAAAAAGATGGACCTCAATAATGTTTAACGTCCAGAATAATAACTATCCCTACTATCAGATGGCGATACGCTCAAACGCAAAGCTTTCAAACGGAATTGAGCTTGCAGAACGAAATTCGTCAAACAAGTGGGTAGTTCCTTATACAGGATCATTCACCTCAGCTCTCAAAGCGGGCACCGAATATAAGCTTATGCTCGTTGTTAACGGAATATATGCAGCAGCTCATATTAACGGAATTAAAGTAGCAGAAGGAACCGATCTCGCAAATCATATGTACGGAAGAATAGGCCTTCAGGCAAACGGATGTAAAGCGGTCTACAGCGATATAAAAATAACGCTTAACACAGACGAGATAAAGCTTCCCGTGCCGAGCGTTGACGTAAGAGACGTCACATCAGGCATCAACGCACCTACGTCTATGATAAGTGAGATAAACAATAAGAGCGACCTTGATTCTATTCTTACAAATTCTCCTGCCGCGGCAATACTTAACGTTGATTTGAGCCTTAACGTGCTCGCATCAAACGGAAGTGTTATTACGACCGTGAAAAAAGCTCTTGAAGCTCTTGACAACAAGGTGATCCCGGTATTCAGACCTAAGGATACGGCTGCTGCGGAAAAGATAGGTGAGTATACCGCAAACGAGCTCCTCACTGATGTATTTGTTATATCGGATAATGCCGATATTATAAGCAGAGCAAGATCGAAGAATATAAAGATCAGAGGCGTTCTTGATTTTTCAGCAAAGACGGGAATTGAGCCTCTTGACGTCAGAGGAAGATCAAACAGCGCTATGGCAAATATCTGCCTCATTTCTTCAGCAGACGCAACTGTAAAGAACGTTAATTTCCTCCAATCCCTTGCTACGGTAGTATGGGTAAAGAGCAACGGTGACTCTATTGACGAGCTTGTCAGGTGCATAACATCGGGTGCTTACGGCGTGGTCACCGGAGACAGAATTACTCTTGAGAAAACGCTTACGGGAAGCATCTTCGCAAAGAATACTGTAATAAGACCTGTAAACGTTATAGGTCACAGAGGAATGCCGTCGATCGCTCAGGAGAATACTATAAAAGGCAGTGTCGCCGCTGTAAGTCACGGAGCAAATATAGTTGAAAATGACGTATACCTGACAAAGGACGGAGTTGTCGTCGTAATGCATGACTCAACTCTTGACAGAACTACAAACGGAAGCGGAAAGGTAGAGGACCTTACCTATGCCCAGATATCTCAGTATAAAGTAGATTCCTTGGCGGGAGTTGCGTCAGAGCCTATTCCCACTCTTGAAGACTATATGAAGGAATTCAAGGGAAAGGACGTTATCATATACATCGAGATCAAATCAAATAAGCCCGAGATAGTTCCGGCAATAAAAGCTCTTATAGATAAATACGATTTCTATTCGCAGGCTTGTGTTATCGCCTTTAGCGAAGAACAGGTTCAGCTTGTAAGAAAAACGATTCCTCAGATATCCTGCGGATTCCTGTCGAGCTCTCTCAGCAGCCTGCATGGAATATCATCCTCTGTTTATGAGTATTCCTCTACGTTTAATCCCAACCAGTCGCTTATTAACAAGGAGCTCTTGCGTGATCTTTATCACAGAGGAATATCGGTATGGCCGTATACTATAAACGACAATACGAAGTTTGACGAATTTTTCTTGATGGGAGTATCGGGTATAACCACAAATTATGCAAACTTTGTCGAACAATACGTGAAGACTCTTTCCGCGGATAAGAATGAATATTCATTTACCGCAGGTACGAGCGTCGATACGGTTCTCTCTGCGCTTAATTACAAGGGGGAGAAGGTGGATACACAGAATGCGGAAATAGTAGTTGTCTCCGGTAATAGCAGTATTGCCTTTAAGGGCGGCAAGCTTTCCGCAACAGAGAAGGGCGACGCATGCGTAGTCTTCAGAATATCTTTTAAACTCAAGAACGGACAGACTGCATACGTCTACAGTCAGCCTGTAAACATTTCTGTAAAATAATCTATAAAGAAGAAGGTACCCGCATCGCGGGTACCTTCGTTTAATAAAAAGGATTTTTTACTGTGATTCTTCTTTCCTCGCAAGACTGTCAAACAGAAACGCGAAGAAGAACATTATAACAGCGAATATCAGTATGTTTTTTACTATTGGTATGTAAACAGCGGGCAGAGGCACCGTCCCACCGTATATACCGTATATGATCTTTACACCTATCGTAAGTAATTCAATAAAAGTGATGAGAAGCGTGCAGATTATCATTTTTTTGCAAAACGGGTCTACAGTATCAAGAAAGTATACGAGACCGATCGCATGTTCTCTTACGGATTTCTTTCTTCGCATTGCTCATTCCTCCCATATTACTATTCGTATATATTATAACATAAAAATATTCACTTGTCTACAGGTAATATATTGAAAAGAAATATTATTATTTTGAGGTCAATTTGTAAACAAATAATTATATTGTTTTAAAAGATTGAATTTGCCTATTGACATTAATCATAATAATGTGGTATAATAAAATATACTTTTGCAAGACGGTGAAAAGAGGTCGTAGCTATGAGTACAAATGTTGTTCTTTTTACCTCGCTAAAGGGCGGATGCGGAAAATCAACTGTGTGCGCAAACCTTGCCTGCGCATTGTCTTCGCGTCAAAAAAGAGTTCTTTTGATTTCTCTTGATAAGTACAATTCAAGCCTTGACCTGCTTTTTGGATGTGAAAGCTTTCTTTTTGATGTAGCGGATTTTCCTGAAAGGCAGCTTTCCGAAATATGCCTCCCGATAGACGGATGCGACGGATTGTTTCTTGCACTCAGTATGCCGTACGCCAAAAAAGAGGAAGACGTGCGTGAGCTTATAGAGTCTGCAAAAAGCAGCGGAGAGTATGATTTTGTTTTTATCGATAAAGCGGCTTCACATATCAGTGACACTGTGCGTCTTGCCGAGATGTCGGATAAGGTGCTCGTAATAAGCACGCAAGCAGATGACTCTCTGCGCTCTGCCGAGCTGCTCGGATGTCTGCTCGCGGACAACGGTATTGACGACGATAAGATATCTCTTGTTCTTAACTCGTTTTATACAGACGTTGCATCGGTGGGATATTTTAAAGGAATATCAACGATCATTGCAGAAACAAAGATCCGCTTGCTCGGTATAGTTCCTTTTTCGGATGAGCTTTGTGCCAAGCAAACGGTTATAAAAAACATAAAAGACGGCGATGTGATAAACGCATTTTCGAATATCTCAGGGCGTCTTATAGGGGAAGACCGAAAAATACTCGATTTCCTTCCCGCAAAAAACAGGCGTATTATACTGAATAACGAATGTTCAGGTGGCAATAGAATATAACATACCACAATTTTAACAGAAAGGATCTGATCGAATATGGAAATAGCAATCATAGCACATGATACCAAAAAGGAACTTATGACCGAGTTCTGTATAGCGTATTGCGGAATACTCAGTAAACACAATTTGTGCGCTACGGGAACAACGGCTAAGTATATTTCTGAGGCTACCGGTCTTAAGATAGAGCGTCTCCTTTCGGGTGAGCACGGTGGTGAAGAGCAGATCGCTTCGAGAATAGCGTATAACGAAATAGACGTGCTTTTGTATTTCAGAGATACAAATCCGAAAAATATATTCAACGAGGTTGAAAATAACCTTCTTCGCATGTGCGATCAGTACAATATTCCTGTTGCTACAAATATAGCGACAGCTGAGGTGGTCGTTTGTGCGCTTGGCAGAGGAGACCTCGACTGGAGAGATATAGTAAACCCAAGGTCTGATTATAATCTCAGTAAGAGAGGTTAAACAGTATATACAGCAAAAAACATGTTTGCGATATGCTACGGTACACAGAGAGGAGCCCATGGCTGAGAGGCTCTTGCCGATTATCGCAGGTACCATTTTTGCGGTGAAAAAATGAATACCGAAAAAGAGTTAAAAGCTCGGGTGGAACCGTGCATTCTATGCACCCCGAAGGGACAGCAAGACTGTCTTTTTAGGGTGCTTTTTTATATTTTAAATAACCTTCAAAGGAGTAAACAATATGATTAAAGTAAAATTCAATGAACATGAGCTTGAGCTCGAATCAGGGCTCAGCGTTTATGATGCCGTAGCAAGCGTAGGTCCGGTATCGAGAGAATTTATCGCCGCAAAGGTAAACGGTGAGGTCTCGGATATGACGAGAAAGCTTACCGAGGATTGTGAGATAATCCTCCTTACGTTTGAGGACGAGGAAGGTAAGCACGTCTTCAGACATACCGCCTCTCATATTCTCGCGCAGGCAGTAAAACGCCTTTATCCGGAGGCAAAGCTTACTATCGGGCCCGCAATAGAGAGTGGATTCTATTATGATTTTGATTGTGATACTGCTTTCACTCCCGAGGATCTCAAAAATATCGAGAGCGAAATGCAGAAGATAGTAAAGGAAAATCTTAAAATAGAAAGATTCGAGCTTCCCAGAGAAGAAGCAATTAAGCTTATGCAGGAGAAGAATGAGCCGTATAAGGTACAGCTTATCGAAGAGCTTCCCGATGATGCCGTTATCAGCTTCTATAAGCAGGGCGAATACACAGACCTTTGTGCGGGACCTCATCTTTTTGCTACCGGAGCGGTAAAAGCGTTCAAGCTTACTCAGTGCACGGGTGCTTATTGGAAGGGCGACCAGAATAATAAGATGCTTCAGCGTGTATACGGAGTTGCTTTCCCGAAGAAGGACGCACTCAGAGCTCACCTCGAAATGCTTGAAGAGGCAAAGAAGAGAGACCACAATAAGCTCGGCCGTGAGCTTGAATACTTCACAACAGTCGATTCTATCGGTCAGGGCCTTCCTATCATTCTTCCCAAAGGCTCGCGTGTTATCCAGACTCTCCAAAGATGGGTAGAGGATGAAGAGCAGAAGAGAGGCTACCTCCTTACCAAAACACCGCTTATGGCAAAAAGAGAGCTCTTTAAAATTTCCGGACATTGGGACCACTATCTTGACGGTATGTTTGTTATGGGTGACCCCGATGACTATACAAAAGAATGCTTTGCGCTCCGCCCGATGACTTGCCCCTTCCAGTACCAGGTATTCCTTAATAAAAAGAGATCGTACAGAGACCTCCCCATGAGACTCGGTGAAACCTCCACTCTCTTCAGAAATGAGGACAGCGGTGAAATGCACGGCCTTATCCGCGTACGTCAGTTTACTATTTCGGAAGGTCACCTCGTACTCCGCCCCGATCAACTCGCGGAAGAATTCAAAGGATGCCTTGAGCTTGCAAAGTATTGCCTTGAAACTGTCGGACTTTGGGAAGATTGCTCGTTCAGATTCTCACAGTGGGATCCCAAGAGAACGGATAAGTATGAAGGAACTCCCGAACAGTGGGAAGAAGCTCAGTCGATAATGGAAGAGCTCCTCGATAAATATCTCGGAAGGGAAAACTATGCCGTCGGTATAGATGAAGCAGCGTTCTACGGTCCTAAGCTCGATATCCAGTGTAAGAACGTATTCGGTAAAGAGGATACTATAGTTACTATCCAGATAGATATGCTCCTCGCAAAGAAGTTCGGTATGGAATATACCGACTCCAATGATAAACGTGTTACCCCCTATATCATTCACAGAACCTCTCTCGGATGCTATGAGAGAACTCTCGCACTCCTTATAGAAAAGTACGCAGGTGCGCTTCCCACATGGATGGCTCCCGTTCAGGTAAGATTCCTCCCCATGGGCGACGACCAGGTCGCTTATTGTGAAGCGATTGTCAATAAGCTTACAAATCTCGGTGTGCGTGCGGAGATAGACAGAAGAAACGAAACTATCGGATATAAGATCCGTGAAGCACAGCTTCAGAAGCTTCCTTATATGGCTATTGTGGGTGACAAGGAGCTCCAGAGTAATACCGTAGCAGTACGTTCCAGAAAGAACGGAGATCTCGGTGCGCTCGAGATAGATAAGTTTATCGCAACCCTCCTTGAAGAGATCGCAACCAAAGCAAGATAACGTAAAAGTAAAAGCAGAGGACTGCCGAGACCGGCAGTCCTCTTCGTATATATTCAGTGTAGAAATATATACTTTACTTTTTAATTCGAGACCGATTCCTTCGGTCACGTATTACACAAAAATCAAAAATAAAGATACTTTAAACGGAAGAATAAAGTTATTTGGTCTTGATGTCGTTCTCGTACTTTTCGATCATCTTCTTGACCATCTGACCACCGACAGAACCTGCCTGGCGAGATGTGAGGTCACCGTTGTAGCCCTGCTTGAGGTTTACTCCAACTTCATTTGCTGCTTCCATCTTGAACTTCTCAAGTGCTTCCTTTGCTTCGGGAACAAGTGTCTTATTGCTTGCCATAATAACAAACTCCTTTAATATTTCTTTTTTCATCTATCATTTTGGAGCCGCCTTCGCGACTCTGCTATTATTATGCGATGCAAAAAGCAAGTTATGAATGGGAATTTTTATATTTTCAGCGCAAAATATCTCCAATGGGATCTATTCCGAAGGCATAGAGAAGAAAGTTTCTGATCAAAACAAAGACAAAAATAAAAAGTATTGCGTAAAGGCAAAATATCGGCTTGAAATAAATCAGGCTCTCCTTCTTCTTGAAAAAGGCGAATATGGCATATAAATCGAGAAAGATAATATAAGCGAACCCCAAAAAAACAAGTGCATTATGCTTTACCGCGGAAATAAGATCAAAGGACAGCATATCGCCAAAGGCGCGCGTACCTCCGCAGGTCACGCAGTAGATCCTAAGATAATTTTTAAAAAAGCAGAACCCGATGCTTTTATCCTCTGCCGCCGCCTTTGCATAATGAGGATAAAATAATATCAACACTATAAGTAATATATTGATAAGTGCGAGAAAAATAAGCTGAAATTTTTTCTTCATAATGAAAGTATCCTTGAGTTTTTGTAATTATATTATATTTCAAAATGTGTACATTTTCAACGTAAATTTTTAAATTAATAGTTTATTATCTAAAAACTATTGATTTTAAGAACAGTATATGTTATAATACAACTACTATTGGAGGTGCATCATATGGACGAATATAACAGAAATGATCAAAATGAAAATAAAACCGAGGACGTATCCGAAAAGACAATAGAACAAAAAGCGGATAACGAACAAAATACCGCTGCGTCAACTCCGATCTATCAAAGCTATCAAAGCTATAACGCAGAAAATTTAAACAGATCTGCGAACGGCGATGAAGGTCAGAATATATATTATTATACTCAGCGACCCGCAACGTCGCAGCCTGTGTACGGACAAACTAACGGTCATCCTCCGAAAAAGCAGGAGGACACCTTTGGTGTTATTTCGGTTTGCTGCGCTTTGTCGTTTGTTCTGCTTTTGCTGTGCTGTTGTTGCTGCTTGCCTTTGGCGGGAGTGTTTTTGGCATTGGTATTTGCTTGTGAGATAGCAGCTATTGTGCTTGCCTTCATATCAAAGCAGAAAATGGGAAGATTTACGGGAATGGCTATAACAGGCCTTGTAATATCGATACTTATCCTTGTTGTTATGATATCTGTATTTGCCTTTGCTGCGGTAGAGTACAGCCTCAGACCCGATTATTATAACGACCTTTTCAGAGCAATGTCCGAGCCCGGATATTACGTTGAATTCTTTGAAGAGCACGAGCCCGATTTTTACAGAGAAAACAAGGAGGAGGTTGACGAATACTTTAAAGACCTCTTTGAGATACTTGAGGGTCGGACGGCTAACTAAAAAAATCAGTATAATTCTGCTTTAAAGGTTGACAATCCAAAAAAAATGTGCTATAATAAAGGCGTTGCAGAGTGCAACGCCTTTTCCTTTAAATATGATCTTTATGCGTTGAATTCATCCTTGGTAGGAGAAAGCATATGAGGACATTTGTCTTCTATGTCAAATCCGAGATTATTGGGAGCTGCCCAGTAAACACCGTTTGTAATTATCTTCTGAACGTAAGGATTGTAGAAGGAACGGCAGCTTTCATGACCGGGCTGGAAATAGAATACCTTTCCCGCACCTCTGTTAAAGCATGCACCGCTTCTGAATACGTTTCCATCTTCAAACCAACCGATGAAGAGAAGAGCATCAGGCTCGGGGATGAAGAAGGGCTCGGAATAAACTTCCTCAGACTCTATAAGAAAATGGTCGGGAATTCCCGCACAGATGGGGTGACCGGGATTTACGTTCCAGATAATTTCCTTCTGCTCACGGCCCCACTGGAGATTTCCGTTTGTTCCGATAACCGCCTTGAATACCTTTGAGTGATGTCCCGAGTGAAGTGCGATAAGTCCCATTTTTCCGAGGTAGACTCTCTGTTGAATCTTCTTTACGAGCTCGTCGTCGACCTCTTTGTGAGCCATGTGCCCCCACCAGATAAGTACGTCGGTATCTTCGAGAACATCGTCGGGAAGGCCCTGATACTCATCGTCAAGAGCTGCAAGTCTTACGGATATATCTTCGTTTTTGCCGAGAAAATCCGCAATAACGGCATGAAGACCGTTCGGATATATAGCTTTTACGTGTTCTTTGGTTTTTTCGTGTCTGAATTCATTCCATATAGTAACTTTTATCATAGTAAAGTACCTCCTGTTAATTAAGTTCATTATAACACAGATTTGCCTTTTTGTCAATAGAATTAAATGAATTTATGGATTATTGTCCTTTTAAAAGCGTAAATTGACCGCTTTTAAGTGTGGAAACAAGAGTTTTATTATCCTTGATCTCAAAGTCTGTGAGTATACCGGCGTTGGGGGTTTGAGCAGGGTAGTGATAATCGGAGCCGCTCGTCCTTTTAAGATCGAATTTGTCTGCCCATATTTCAGCGACGTCGTTTCTGGAATCATGGTCAAGGTGACCGTTAAATACCTCTATTCCATCGAGATATGCGGGATTTGTTACCTGCATACCGTTTCTGAACGGGTGCGCTTGATAAAGGAGAAGTCGGTTTTCATCGATCAAAGGCCTGAGTCCTTTTACATTTTTCAGTTGCATCAGATCTCCGTTTGAGCGGAGAAAATCCTCGGTAACACCATATATAAGGTAGTCGTTTGCAGAGTCATAGAACCTGAGCTCCATGCCGAGAAGAACGTTGAATCTGCCGTTTGCAGCTTCCTTGAGACTGTAATATCCGTTAAGATAAAAATCAACCTTTTCCTCCCACGTCATATTCTCACGCGCCCCATTGCGCTTGGAGCTGAACGTATACTGTGACATATGGTTTGTTATAACGACCGTTGAGTATCCGTGTGCAGCATACGTATCCGCTATATCTTTTGAAAAAACACGCGCACAGTCGCTTACTTCTGCGCTGTGGAGATGAAGCTCTGTTTTAAACATCATGAATGTCCTTCCTCAAAAAATCTTATTATATATATTATAATACTTTTTCATTCTTTTTTCAACAATTTTCCGAAACTTTAAAGCTTTTCGGATGCTTATACAATTAAAATGTTAATAACGCAGGATCTTTGTTGATTTTTGCGCAATAAATATTATATTACAGGAGACGACCCAATGAAAGAAAAAACTAAGGTTGCCGTTGTTACCGGTGGAGGCGGTGTTCTGTGCTCCGCTTTTGCAAAGTGCCTTGCCAAGGAAGGCTATTCGGTAGCCGTTCTCGATCTAAATCTTGATATGGCAAAAAAATGCGCGGATGAGATAGTAGCTCTCGGCGGCGTTGCAAAAGCGTATAAGGCTAACGTCCTTGATAAGGCTATGCTCGAATCGGTCAGAGAAGAGATAAACGCAGACCTGGGCAAGTGTACGTTGCTTATAAACGGCGCGGGCGGAAACAACCCGAAGGCTACGGCATATGCCGAATATTATAATGACGGTGATGAGAGCAGGGAAGACGTTAAGACCTTCTTCAATATAGACAGATCCGATTTCGGATTTGTTTTTGACCTCAACATCGTGGGTACACTGATTCCTTCGCAGGTATTCTCGCCCGAAATGATAGGTAACCCCGACGCGTCTATAATAAATATTTCTTCTATGAATGCATTTACCCCTCTTACCAAGATCCCCGCATATTCAGCTGCAAAAAGCGCGGTCTCGAACTTTACTCAGTGGCTTGCAGTCTATTTTGCAAAGACAGGGCTCAGAGTAAATGCGATAGCTCCGGGATTCTTTGTTACAAACCAGAATCGCGCTCTCCTTTACAATGATGACGGAACTCCCACTCCGCGTACAGATAAGATACTCAATGCAACTCCTATGGGACGCTTCGGCGACCCGGACGAGCTTCTCGGAGCACTGAAATTCTTGGCGGACAGTTCTATGAGCTCGTTCGTTACCGGCGTGGTTATTCCTATAGACGGTGGCTTCTCGGCCTACTCGGGGGTATAAATAATGAGCAATATCAGATTTTGCGCTTTTGCCGATGAGGCAAGCCCGTCTCTCGAGCTTCAGATAAAGGCGCTTCAAAGAAACTCTCTTTCTCTTCTTGAAATACGCGGAGTTGACGGCAAAAATATCTCTGCACTTTCACTTGAAGAAACCAAGGAGACAAAAAAACGTTTATCTGACGCCGGAATTTTCGTGTGGTCAATTGGTTCTCCCATAGGCAAATGTGACATCCACGAGGATTTTTCGATAGAAACAGAGCGTTTTAAGAAGACCCTTGAAACAGCAAACGTGCTCGAAGCAGAAAATATGAGGATCTTCAGTTTTTATAAAACGACCGAAGCGGATATAAACGAGGTCGTAGACAGACTCGGAGCTTTCCTTGATATAGCAAAGGGCAGCGGAGTAGATCTTTGCCATGAAAATGAAAAGGGCATATTCGGTGATACGTATGAAAAGTGCCTTATGCTTCACAAGGCGCTTCCGAACCTTCCGGCGGTGTTCGATCCCGCTAACTTCGTTCAGTGTGAAAGCGATACCAAAGACGCGTGGAACGCTATATCCTCTTATGTCAAGTATCTTCACGCGAAGGATGCAAACGGAAAGAGAGTCGTTCCGTGCGGAGTCGGAGACGGAAACGTAAAGTACGTTTTCGATGAATTTGTAAAGAAGGGCGGCGGTGTGATTACGGTTGAGCCGCACCTTAAATCCTTTGTAGGACTTTCCGCGCTTGAAGCGGAGGGGGACGAAGGTGCTGTAGGTGGTATGAGTTTTTCTTCCTCTGACGAGGCTTTTGACTACGCTGTAAGTACGGCAAAGAAACTTATTATTTAATGATGGAGGCAAAAAAATGCTGATAGGAGCACAACTTTATAATTTGCGTAATTCGTGTAAGACGATCGAGGATCTCAAGGTCACGCTTAAGCGTGTGGCGGATATGGGATATAAAACGGTTCAGCTTTCGGGAGTATGCGACTATACCGCGGAAGAAATGATCCCCATGCTTAAGGAAAACGGCCTTACCGCTCCTCTTACACATTTTTCATATGACAGGATCATAAACGATACCGAAAACACGATTAAGCTTCATAAGGAGATAGGAGTTGAGTATGTCGGTCTCGGCTCTATGCCGGGCTTTAAAAAGGGCGGATGCAAGAAAGAGTCTATAGACGCTTTTGTCGCCGAGGTAACACCCGCGGTAAAGAAGATACACGAAGCGGGACTGAAGTTTATGTATCACAATCACAATATGGAATTTGTAAAGTACGGTGACGTTACCGCCCTTGAGTACCTTGTAAGCAAGTTCTCCCCCGAAGAATTCGGTGTTACACTTGATTCTTATTGGGTAGTAGCAGGAGGCGGAGATACTGTTGAATGGATGGAGAAGCTCAGCGGCAGATGCAATTGTATCCATCTTAAGGATATGGTATATAACGGTGAAGACGGAGCAGTAAGAATGTGTCCGATAGGAAAGGGAAATATAAATTTCAAAAAGATATGCGACTATGCGATAAGTCAGGGAACAGAGTACGCTTTTATCGAACAGGACCATTCATACAGTGACGATCCGTTCGATTGCCTTAAGGACTCGTTTGATCATCTGCACAAGCTCGGATATTGCTGAAAGGAGAAATGATTTTTATGAAAAGAATAAAGCTCGGTATTATAGGACTCGGCAATATGGGTTCAAAGCATGCGTCGAATATTTTTGAGGGAAAGTGCCCTGAGGTAGACGTAGCGGCTATATGCGATCTTAAGCAGGATAGAATAGACAAGGTTCTTGAAACGTATGACAAGCTTGAAAAACCGCATTGCTCAAGACCCACAGCCTTCCTTTGCGCGGAGGATATGTACAAGAGCGGACTTATCGATTCTGTTATCGTTGCGGTTCCTCACTATGATCACCCCACACTTGCAATACTCGCCTTCGAATACGGCATCCATGTTCTTTGCGAAAAGCCCGCAGGCGTTTATACGCTCGCAGTAAAAGAAATGATAGCCGCAGCAGACAAGCATAAAGACCTGACCTTTGCTATGATGTTCAATCAGAGAACAAATCCCGTCTATAAGAAGATGAAGGAGATAGTTTCAAGCGGAGAGCTCGGGCGCATCAGACGTACCTCCTGGATAATCACCAACTGGTACCGTCCTCAGGCTTATTACGATTCGGGCGACTGGCGCGCAACGTGGAAGGGCGAGGGAGGCGGAGTCCTTCTCAATCAGTGCCCCCACAACCTTGATCTCTGGCAGTGGATATGCGGAATGCCTAGCCTTATAGATGCAAAGCTCCACTACGGAAAATGGCACAACATAGAGGTAGAGGACGACGTTACCGCATACGTTGAATATCCCAACGGAGCAACAGGTACCTTTATTACCACAACGGGTGATGCTCCCGGAACAAATCGCTTTGAGATAGTTATGGACGGCGGAACTCTTGTATGCGACTCAAAAACACTCACCCTCGATAAGCTCGAAGTGTCCGAGCCCGAATTTACAAAGACCAACAAGAAAGTATTCGGTTCTCCCGCACATAAGAAGGAAGAGATAGTGTGCGAGGGTGAAAACACTCAGCACGTAGGCGTACTCAATGCGTTTGCCGCTAATATTCTCCGCGGGGAGCCACTCGTCGCAGACGGAAGAGAGGGAATCAACGGACTTACTATATCGAATGCAATGCATCTTTCATCATGGAGACGCGAGGCGGTAGAGCTTCCTTTTGACGAAAAGGAATTCTATGACAGACTCTGTGAAAAGATAGAAGCATCCGAGTCAAAGGATAACGTTGTTGATGCGGTTGCCGATACGGAAAATACTTATAATAACTGATAACAGACAAATAAAGGGCAGGATACACTTCCTGCCCTTTTGTTTTTTATCCCGAATAGAAAAAAATCATAAAAAACTATTGACAAGAGGGAAAAAGTGTGATATAATATGTGAAAATTTTCTGAAAGGATAACGGCAATGGCAGTTTATAATTTTGCTCTTGATCTCAATACTGTCCCTACGCACGACGTGGATGCTATCTATTGGTATCGCTCGGGCTTGTATTGTCGTATTCAAATTTCAGTATAACTATATTAAAACGTATAGAGAAAGTATAGCTTTATTGGATATTGGAATTATGGCGGTGCAAGTCGAAGGAGATTTCGATTTGCACCGTTTTTTATTTTCTTGGAGGTTAAATCATGGAAAGAATAGAAGCACTCACAAACTATTACACTACTCACAATGAAGATGCCCGGCTGATATCCAAGCGTGGCATGGTGGAATTTCTGACTACAATTCATTATGTTGATAAGTATCTGAAACCCGGTATGCGCATCCTTGAGATCGGGGCAGGCACCGGACGATATTCGCACTATTTTGCTCAAAATGGATATGACGTGGACGCTGTGGAGCTGATGGAGTGTAACATTGAGGTGTTCAAGTCTAACACGAAAGATGGAGAAAACATCACCGTTCAACAAGGCGATGCAGTAGATCTTCAGAATATTCCTTCTGAGCAGTACGACATCACTTTGTTATTGGGACCTATGTATCACCTTTATACCGATGAGGATAAACTTGCGGCTATGAGCGAGGCAATTCGTGTAACCAAGAAGGGCGGCATTGTATTTGCTGCTTATTGCAACAACGATATTACAGCATATCACTTTGGCTTTTTGCGCGGTGGCTTCAAAACAGGTGAGCATAATGATCTGATCAATTTTGAAACCTTCAAGCTCAGCTCGACTCCCAAAGAAGTATTTGCACTTTATCGACAGGAAGATGTAAACGAGCTGATGAGCCACTTCAAAACCGAAAGATTACACTATGTGGGAACGGATATGCTGACACGCTTTATTGGTAGCGCGGTCGATGAAATGGATGATCAGACTTTTCAGCTATATATGAAGTACCACCTTTGCATTTGTGAACGCAAAGATATGGTTGGCGCAACAGCGCATATGTTAGATGTTTTCAGAAAGGAGTAAAATAATGAGTAAACGAACCGAAATGATCAACGCATTTTACGATCCGCACCGAGAAGATATACGCTTGGAGAAAAGTCGCCACGGTCAGCTCGAATATCTGACTACAATGCACTATATCCACAAGTTGATTCCCAAAAACTCTTCTGTTTTGGAGATCGGTGCGGGAACGGGACGCTATTCAATTGCACTTGCCAAAGAAGGGCACAGTGTTACGGCGGTAGAACTTTCACACAGAAATCTTGCGCTTCTGCAGGAGCACGCGCAAGGAATTGATGATCTTATATCTTTTCAGGGAGATGCACTTGATCTCAGCAGATTAGATGACAACAGCTTTGATGCTACGCTGGTGCTTGGACCTATGTATCATCTTTATGAGCATAGAGACCAGCTGCAAGCGCTTAGCGAGGCAATTCGTGTTACAAAGCCCGGTGGCACGATAATTACAGC
Organism: Oscillospiraceae bacterium; assembly: GCA_015064885.1. Taxonomy (GTDB): domain Bacteria; phylum Bacillota; class Clostridia; order Oscillospirales; family CAG-272; genus SIG640. The sequence continues at coordinate 16,322 of SVRJ01000015.1, read as the reverse complement.
ATTTTTGTCGATACATGCTATTATGTATAACGACTATTTGCAAAATAATTTTAGGATAGGGGTTCGGGAAAACTTCACCGAGAATTTTCACGTAAGGCACTTTACCGAGCAGCTTTTTACAGGCTTTTATATAGATGAGTTTGAAGAGTTGTTTTCCGGTCTTCCGGTAGAGCATCTGACAACCGTTGCATCTGACGGCATTCTGGAGCTTGCCGAAATGACACAAAGCTTTTCGATGTCGGACGAGGATTTTGAGATTTTTACCGGATATCACTTGCACAACTGCGAAAAACGTGAATATCTCGGAAGCTCAAGCCACTTACTTCATATTTGCAAAAAAACAGAAAGGAAAACACTATGATCTTCTCGGAAAAAAGCATTAAATTAAAAGACGGCAGAACAGCCATATTGAAAAGCCCTTGTGCCAAGGACGCCGAAGCGCTTTTGACGCATATAAGGACAACGTCCGGCGAGACGGATTTTCTTGTACATTATCCCGAGGAATATTCAGGGATGAGTGTTGTGAGAGAGGAAAAATGGATAAATGCACGCGTTTCTTCTCCTTACGCTTTACCTATATGCTGTGTCCTTGGAGGAAAGATAGTAGGAATGTGCGAGCTTCGGTTTAATTCGGCTATTAAGGCATCTCACAGAGTATCTCTCGCCATAACAGTTCAAAAGGCATATTGGAGCCTTGGAATAGGGTCTTTCATGTTTGAAGAAATGATAGCCGCGGCGTCAAAAAGCGGCGCTGAGATCATGGAGCTTGAATTTGTCGAAGGAAATGATAGGGCAAGAAGACTGTATGAAAAATTCGGATTTCGCGTTGTTTCCGAGAAGCCAAACGCATTTAAGCTCAAGGACGGCAGATATCTCGGTGAGTTCTATATGCAAAAATACTTATAAAGAAAGCTCGCAGGCCAAACGCCTGCGAGCTTTCTTTTGCAGAATCAACTCGTTTTAAAAATCTTTATCATTTTTGTTTTCACGTACTATCAGTATTACTCCCGATATAACACATGCGAGAATAACGAACGTCGTTACCGAAATAATAACGGTTTCAATTATCGGAACGTTTCTTTCGGGAAGACGTACCGCTGTCGTTTCTTCGGGAGAAGAGAGCTCTGTATTGATCGAGGTGTCTCTGTCTATGGGAGTGGTAGTTGTTTCGATTTTTGCGGTTGTTTCTTTATGTGTTCCTGCGGTGGTTTCCTTTGCAGGAGCTTTTGTGGTTACTTTCGAGGTAGTTCTCTTTGGGGGAACTTTTGTGGTTGATGCCGATGACGTTTTGCTGTCCTTCGTAGTTTCGTCAGGTGTCTTGCTTGTTCCGGGTGAAGTGGTTTCTTTTGTTGTAGTCGGAGTGGAAGTAACCGAAGGGGATGTGGTGGAAGGAGCGGGCGCGGTGGTTACAAGCGGCTTGGTTGTAGTTGTAGTCGGAGTCGAAGTAACCGAAGGGGATGTGGTGGAAGGAGCGGGTGAAGTGGTTACAAGCGGCTTGGTTGCAGTTGTAGTCGGAGCCGAAGTAACCGAAGGGGATGTGGTGGAAGGAGCGGGCGAAGTGGTTACAAGCGGCTTGGTTGCAGTTGTAGTCGGAGTCGAAGTAACCGAAGGGGAAGTGGTGGAAGGAGCGGGCGAAGTGGTTACAAGCGGCTTGGTTGCAGTTGTAGTCGGAGAGGAAGTAACCGATGGCGAAGTGGAGACTTGCGGAATGGAAGTGGTCACGTGTGCTATTGTATCCGTGACGGTGGTACTACTTGTAGTATCATATTCTCCGTTACCGCCTATAAGCTTTTCGTCAAAATTTTCGGGAACAGTTTGCATTATAGATTTCAGAAGCTCATGATCTTCCTTGCGGTACTTTCCTATCGAGTATTCGCCTTCTGTAAATTCATAGTAAACGGAATTACCGTCAGGTGCGGGTGTGTATACGTACGTACCGGCTTTCGTTGTTTTAGGCATATATATCGAGGTTATATAATTGCTCGGATCCGCAATACTGTCATAGGTTATAAAAAGTCGCGCGTATTTTGCGTTTTCGAGATTAAAGCTGTTTTTCAGATCGGTTACCTTTCCGTTTCTGAAGAATGATGCAGAGGTTCGGTCAAGAGGAACTATAAGAACGTCACTTGGTATCTGTTCGCCCGATATTTCCGCATAAGCCCTTCTGATAGACTCCGTATCATAAATAACGTTAAGCTCATTGTCGGCAGCCACTATCTTATAGCCTCCGTTTTTGTATTCGGTATAATGATCTGTAAAGATAATGCATACGTAGGCGATCTGTCCGGGCTTCAGTACGTATTTTCCTTTGTCTGAAGAAAGAAGCATGTTTGGCGAGGAGGGGCTTACCGCTGTTGCCACGGATCCCTCCTCCGTACTCGAGCTTAAGTAAAAAACTCTGAAGTCAGCAAGATCTATTTCATGATCTGACACGTTTATTAGTTCAAATCCTTCGAAAATATCTCTGCCATCAGTGTTCTTTATCGCTTTGGTAAGTATAAGCGGAGGGTTCTCCGGGCTTTGGTAATGTAAGGTCAGCGTATCGCTGTATGATCCGCTGTACTCTGTTACAGCTTTGAGTGTTATATTTCCGCTTACAGAGATCGGGGAAGAGTATACTGTGCCGTTTTCCTTCGGATCCGAGGAGTCGAGAGTATAAAGTATCTTTGCACCCGATCTGTTTTCACATATAAGCGTTATTTCTCCATTTCCCTTGTATTCGGAAGGAGAGAGCGAAGCCTTTGGTGACGAGACGTCTCTGAGATAAAGCGTTGCATAGATAGGATAATGGTCTGACATACGGAGAGAGTATTCTTTCCTTACCGTCTCGTATTTTTCCGCTATCCAATCATTTTTCGAAATATAAATACGGTCAGTAGGGTATCCTTCGTTTTCGACAGAGATAAGCTCTTTATAATTTGAGTTTTCGGTAGACAGATATTTTGCCGATGTTTTCGCACACGTCAGAAGATCGTCAAGCTTTCCGAGGAGTATACGGTGTGATTCCTCGTGCTCCTGCATGTTAAAGTCTCCGGTAAATAGCGTTGGAAGATGACCGTGCTCACCGTATATTTTGTCAAGCTCCTTCAAAATATGAAGTGCATTGCTTTTTTGTATTTTTACCGCGTCCTCGTCACTGTATGTCCCGTCATTTACACGTTCGGCAAAGCATGTGTTCATTACAAGTATTTTTCTTCCCGTATCCCTTACGGTAAGTATGGCCCACGATAGTGCCCCGGCAGATACTGCAGGCAACGTGCTTTCAAATTCGTATGCCCCGCTTGCCGTATCTTCCGGTGAAAGCTCAAATTTCTGAGAATTATAGATAATGGGCACCGGGTTGTGGGTCGTTTGACCGTCAAGCGTGAGAGTAGCATAGCTATAGGACATGCCACCCTCACCGGATAGCTCGGATATTATCTCCATGTGCGTTTGTGTTATTTCCTGAAGTCCCGCGATGTCGGGTGCATATTCACGAAAAAAAGTCTTTATTTCTTCAGATCTTCCTTCGGGAGCCTCATCCATAAGATTTGCAGACACTGCAGATATTTTTGTCAGTTCTTTATAGTCTTCTGTTGCAATATTGCCGCACATAAAATTACCGCCCTGTATTTGGTACGAGGCGGTATTTTCGGTGTGTGCGCTGTCCGCCGCGGCACTGAAGCCGGTCAATGCCGCGGAGAAAGCCGATATGCAAACAGAGATAAGCAAGCCTGCGGAGATCAAGATCCTCGCCATATGCTTCTCGTTCATTTTATATCTCCTTGATGTTGGTTAAGAGCGTATTGTTATGCCGAACTTTTCTTCCATAGCACGGAGGACTTTGGCAACAGTTTTATCCGCCTGCTCGACCGTAATGGTGGATTCGCTTGCACGGAGCATCATACGGAAGGAAACACTCTTCTTGCCTTCGCCTATCTGCGCGCCCTCATAAATGTCGAAGAGCTGAACGCTTTCACAAAGCTTTCCTGCAGCCTGAGCGATAGCATTTTCTATCTTTCCTACCTCAAGATCCTTGTCGCAAACAAAGGAAAGGTCTCTTGCGGATGCGGGGTACCTTGGAAGATGCTTGTACTGAATGTTCTTTTCGGATGCCTCAAAGAGAGCATTTACGTCTATTTCGGCCGCGAATACCGGTTTGTTGTAATCAAATCCGTAGTTGTCTGCGGTAACGGGGTGAACCTGACCGATCTTACCTACGTTTACTCCGCCTGCATAAACGCAAGCGCAGCGTCCGGGATGGAATGTAGGATCGTCGGAGCACGCGGAGTATTCAACCTTATTTATCTTGAATGCATTGAATATAAGTTCGGTTACTGTCTTGAGAGTGAAGAAATCAGCGTCACCGTAAGCACCGACTGTGAGGACCTTCTTTTCATTTGGAAGCTTGCCTTCCTCTGTGGGAATATAAACGCTTGCCATCTCGAAAAGTCTGAGATAGTCGTTGCTGAAGTTCTTGTTCTGCGCAAGGATAGAAAGCATGGAGGGAAGTGCGGTCGTTCTCATTATGCTCGTGTCCTCTCCGAGAGGATTAGAGATAACGATAGACTTTCTTCTTATATCATCCTCGGGCATACGGATCTTATCATAGAATGAGGGGCTTATAAATGAGAACGTCTGTATCTCGTAGAAGCCGTTGTTTGCAAGAAGCATAGAAAGATCGTATTCGAACTTCTGTGCGGGGGTCCTTCCGCCCTGTGTCATTTCAGTGCAGATTCCGGTGGACTCTATCTTATTGTAGCCGTATATTCTTATGATCTCTTCTGCTATGTCGTTCATGCACTCAAGATCCTGACGGAAGGAGGGAACAGTGATCATTCCGCTTTCTACCTCGCAGCCGAGCTTTCTGAGCGTGTCGACCATAAATTCTTCGGATACGTCAACTCCGAGGAACTTATTTATTCTTTCGGGCTCGAGAGCTATCTTTGTTATACCTCTCTTTGTGGGATATACGTCTATAACTCCGTCTACAACGTCGCCTGCTCCGAGAAGCTCAACAAGCTCACATGCTCTGAGAAGCGCGGGCATTGTGTTTTCTGCATCAAGCCCCTTCTCGAATCTTGCGGAGCTTTCGGTTCTCATGCCGAGAGCCTTGGAGGTGATTCTTACAGAGGGACCGTTAAATGCGGCACTCTCAAAAACGACCGTCTTTGTGTCATCGCAAATTTCACTGTTTGCTCCTCCCATAACGCCTGCGAGAGCTACAGCCTTATTGCTGTCAGCAATTACAAGCATAGAGGATCTGAGTGTGTGGTCCTTGTCATCAAGAGATTTGAATATCTCACCCTCCGCTGCATTCCTTACAACGATAGAGGAACCGTCAAGGCAGGTGTAGTCGAATGCGTGCATAGGCTGACCGTATTCAAGCATTACGTAGTTTGTTATGTCAACTATATTATTTATGGGACGTACGCCTGAAGCTGCAAGTCTCATTCTGAGCCAGAGAGGAGAAGGAGCGATCTTTACGTTTTTTACTACCTTTGCGGAATATCTGTAGCAAAGGTCGGGAGCCTTGATCTCAACAGAAAGATGATTTTTTACATTGTCACCGTCGCCGCAGCCCTTTACAACAGGGGCGGGAAGGTTGAAACTGCGGTCAAAGCTTACAGCGGTCTCTCTTGCAAGACCTATTACGGAGAGACAGTCGGGGCGGTTTGAGGTTATTTCAAACTCAACTACCGAATCATCCATCATAAGAGCCTTGTGAATATCCCAGCCTATCTTATCGCCAAAGTACTCCTCATCAAGAATGAGAATGCCGTCGTTGTTTGCACCGGGCATCTCATGCTCTGTGAGACCGAGCTCACCTATAGAGCAGAGCATACCGTCGGATGCGACTCCGCGGAGCTTACCTGCCTTTATTACAACGCCTCCGGGGAGATGTGCTACGGGACGTGCTACGGGAACGATAGCACCTTCAAATACGTTGGGTGCGCCGGTAACTATCTGTACCTCTTTTCCGTCGCCCATATCAAGCATACAGATCTGGAGATGATCCGAGTTTTCGTGAGGAGTTATCTTTGTGATCCTTCCTACAAAAACGTTGTCAACGTCAGACGCCATAACCTCATAACCCTCAACCTTGGAGCCTGTCTCGGTCATTACGTCGCAGTATTCTTTTATAGAGATTCCGTCTGTGTTCACGAAATCATTAAGCCATTTCATTGATAAATTCATAACCATGTACTCCTTTCACAAAATCAGAACTGAGAGAGAAAACGCGTATCGTTTTCGTATAGAAGTCTCATATCGTCGATGTTGTACTTTGTCATTACTATTCTTTCGATACCCATGCCGAAAGCAAATCCGCTGTATACGTCGGGATCTATATCACATCCGCGGAGAACGTTAGGATGTACCATACCTGCACCGAGGATCTCGATCCAACCCTCGCCCTTACATACGCGGCATCCCTTTCCACCGCAAGCAAAGCAGGAAACGTCAACCTCTGCGCTGGGTTCTGTGAACGGGAAGTGGTGAGGACGGAATCTTATCTTTGTGTTTTCTCCGAACATTCTCTGAGCAAAGAGCTCGAGAATACCCTTAAGATCTCCCATTGTAACGCCCTTGTCGACTACAAGACCCTCAAGCTGATGGAAGAGCGGAGAGTGCGTTGCGTCAACCGCATCGGATCTGTAAACGCGGCCGGGGGAGATAATTCTTATCGGAGGCTTCTGAACCTCCATCGTTCTTACCTGAACGGGCGAGGTCTGAGATCGGAGAAGAATATTGTTTGTGATGTAGAAGGTATCCTGGGTATCGCGTGCGGGATGGTTCTCGGGAATGTTGAGAGCCTGGAAGTTATAGTAGTCATATTCAACCTCGGGTCCCTCGGCAATAGAAAATCCGAGACCTATGAAAATATCCTCAAGCTCTCTCTGAACCTTTGTAAGAGGATGGAGACGACCTGCCTTGAGAGCGGATGCGGGCATAGTAACGTCTATCTTCTCACTGCGGAGCTTCTTTTCGAGCATAGCCTTTTCAGCGTTTGCCTTCTTTTCGGTTATAGCCTTTTCGATGTCGGCACGAACCTCGTTTGCAAGCTGACCTATTACAGGCCTTTCTTCGGGAGTGAGCTGTCCCATTCCTCTGAGAACTGCGGTGAGCTCGCCTTTTTTGCCGAGGTACTTTATTCTTATATCCTCGACGTCACAGTTGTCGTCGCTTAAGAGAGATAAAGCTTTAGCCTTTATCTCCAACAGTTTTTCTTTCATGATATATTGTTCCTTTCAAAATATTACTGAGAAATAAAAACGCCCCATGAAAATATCATGGGACGGAAATAACCGCGGTACCACCCGTGTTCCGCTTGCGCGGCACTTTTCTGCCTGTAACGGGGCACACCGAAGGCGGCTACTGTAATTTCACCGTCTCTGCTCGAAGCCGAAGGGCAAGGTAAGTACCGCGGACCGCTCTCAGCCAAGGCAGTCTTCTCTGTATGCGATATTCTCTTACAAGCCGTGCTTGTCATAGCATTTAAATATACAATATATTTATTTTATCACATGTGCTCGCAAATTGCAAGAAATCAAAGTGTTTTTTAACAAAAACTTAAAATTTGATCAACAAAACAATAGCCAAAGCAAATTGAATAGCAATTATGATAGGGAGCCCCACCATAAAGCTCGGGTGCTTTGTTTTGTGCCGTATCATAAGCATTGTAGCAAGCATAAATACCGAGCCTCCGAGGATGGCTGTAATAAACAGCCTTGCCTCGGGAACTCTGGCCTTAGGTTTCTTCTTTGCCGCTCTTTTATCGTAAACAGTCATTATAACGGCAATCAAAGATATTGCTATCAGATAGTAGCGGGGAAGATCGCTGAGGATCTTTTCAAAAAGCTCTTCCATATCGTGTACGGATTTTTATAAACCCGCTCCTTTCAGATCATTTTTTGGGGTAACTGTCCTTAAGACCTACTATTCGGTTGAAGGTATTGGGGTTCTTTGTGTCCTTTACGTAGTATCCGCTTCTGACGAACTGGAATCGTGTAGCATCATCATTCATAGCGGAAGGCTCAACGAGAGCTCCCTCTATCTTGATCGCGGAATCTGCGTTAAGGTAATCGTCGTAGGTCTTTCCTTCGGGAATATCTCCTACGTTCTCAATAGTAAAGAGCCTGTCGTAGTGCATAAGCGTTACGGGAGAAGCATTCTTTGCGCTGAGCCAGTGGATAGTACCCTTGATCTTTCTGCCGTCCACGGGGTTGCCGTTTCCGCTTTCAAGGTCAGCGGTAACGTGTATCTCCTTGACGTTTCCGTTTTCATCGGTGATACAGTCCTCATATTTAACGATATACGCACCCATGAGTCTTACCTCTCCGTTGGGCTTGAGTCTGAAGAACTTGGGGGGAGGAACAAGAGCAAAATCGTCAGCGTCAATGTAAAGCTCTCTTGTGAAGACGACCTCTCTTGTTCCCGCATCGGGATCTACCGGATTATTGGGGAGAGAGAATACCTCCTGCTTGTCCTCGGGATAGTTTGTGACTACTACCTTTATCGGCTTTGCCACGCATATTCTTCTGGGAGCGGAAGCATTGAGTTCTTCTCTGATGCAGTGTTCAAGGAGCTCTATATCAACGATAGAATAACCCTTGGCAACGCCGGCTCTCTTGGTGAAATCAAAGATCGATTCGGGAGTATATCCTCTTCTGCGAAGTCCGCAGATGGTAGGCATTCTGGGGTCATCCCAGCCGTCGACAAGACCTGTCTCAACGAGCTTGCGGAGATATCTCTTGGACATTACCGTGTAAGTGACGTTAAGCCTTGCGAATTCTCTCTGCTTAGGCTTTTTTTCAAATCCGATATTGTCTATTACCCATTCGTAGAGGGGGCGATGATTCTCAAATTCGAGAGAGCAGAGGGAATATGTGATCCCCTCGAGAGCGTCCTGTATAGGATGTGCATAGTCGTAGAGCGGATAGATGCACCACTTGTCACCCTGCCTGTGGTGAGAGGTGTGAACTATTCTGTAGATAGCAGGGTCTCTCATATTCATATTTGGAGACGCCATGTCGATCTTTGCACGAAGCGTCTTTGCGCCGTCCGGGAATTCACCGTTCTTCATTCTTTCGAAAAGCTCGAGGTTTTCTTCAACAGAGCGGTTTCTGTAAGGGGATTCCTTTCCGGGTTCTGTGAGGGTGCCTCTGTATTCCTTGAGCTCGTCAGCAGAAAGATCGCATACGTAAGCCTTTCCGTCCTTGATGAGCTTTATTGCGAATTCATAGCACTTGTCAAAATAGTCTGATCCGTAGAAAACTCCTCCCGTAGGTATAGCGCCAAGCCAGCAAAGATCGTTGTATATAGATTCAACGTATTCGGTGTCTTCCTTCGCAGGATTTGTATCATCGTATCTGAGGTTGAAGAGCCCGCCGTATTTTTTTGCGGTCTCAACGTTTATCATTATAGCCTTTGCGCTTCCAATGTGAAGATAACCGTTAGGCTCGGGCGGAAAACGCGTATGGATCTTTATACTCGGATCTTCTTTAAGGTCCTCGTCAATTATATCGTGAATAAAATTATTTTTGATCTCTTCCATGATCTGAATCCTTTCGTTTGACTTAAAGAGAGTTTATCATTGCTGTAAGACGTGCCTTGACACTGTCTTCTCCGAGTATCTGAGTTACAGCAAAGAGGTCGGGAGAATTAAGCTTTCCCGTAATAGCTACTCTTATGAACATGCTTACGTCTGCAACAGATCCCTTGAAGCTTTCAGGAGATGCCTTATAAGCCTTCATATCCGAGGCGTAGCCGTTCCTTTCCGCAATAGCCTTTACGTCGTTGAACCATTCGTTGGGGTCTGCCTTTGGCGAGTAGGAGGCAAGGTAATCTGAAAGAACGCTCTTTATTTCGGAGGCGTCGAAGTTTTCGGGATAGCTGTCCTCTATCTTGAAAAGCTCGTCGTAGAAGAAGCCTGCGTAACCCTTAACGTCGCTCCAGACAGTGAGGTCCTTTCTCGGTTTCTTTCCGCCGCGTCCGATAGAGAATATCGCGATAGCCTTTTCTTTATCCTTTGTGAGAATAGAATAAAACTCGGGATCGAATTCCTTTGCCCACTCTGCGGAGCTTTCATATACCTGCTCGGCACTCATCTTTGATATAACGTTTTTTGAAATGTTGTTGAGCTTGTCAAAGTCGAACAGACATCCGGAGGAGGACATCTTTTTGATGTTGAACGGGAAGTCATCGCATGACTTGTCCGGATTTTGCATGTGCCATTCCTCAAAATTAGAGTTGAGAAGAGTGAGAATGTATTCTCTTACGCACTCGGGAGCGTATCCCATGCGTGCGTAGTCTTCCATGTTTGCACCCATATCTCTCTTTGAAAGCTTCTTTTTGTTTCCTTCCTCGTCGAGGCGCATTATCTGAGCAATATGCATATATTTCGGAAGCTTGAATCCGAGATAATTGAATAGCATCACGTGCCTCGAAAGGCTGGGAAGCCATTCCTCTCCCCTTATTACGTGAGTGGTTCCCATAAGGTGATCGTCTACAGCGTGAGCAAAGTGGTACGTGGGGATACCGTCAGACTTAAGAAGCACCTCGTCCTTGTCGTTTTCGGGGATCTCAACAGTGCCCTTGACAAGGTCTGTTACCTTTATTCTCTTTTCCGGATCTCCGTTAGCGAGCATGCGGAGAACGAACTTGTCACCGTTCTTAAGGTGCTGTTCGACTTCCTCGATAGTGATCTCGCGCTGCTTCAGCATTTCTGCCTTCTGGCGCTCCATCTCCTCTTCGGTCCATTCTTTTGTTTTTATTTCCGCCTTTTTATCCACAGAGTGAAGCTTCTCAAGCTCTTCTTCCGTAGTGAAGCACGGATAAGCCTTGCCTTCGGAAACCAGCTTTTTTGCAAATACGTGATATATCTCAACTCGGTCGCTTTGCTTGTAAGGACCGTAGTCGCCCTTGTTGCATATGTTGCCGTTTTCATCGAGAACCGCGCCCTCATCGAAATTTACACCGTATCTGGCGAGAGTCTTTATAAGTCCCTCAGCTGCACCGGGAACCTCTCTTTTTGCGTCGGTATCCTCAATTCTGAGATAGAAAACACCGTTGCTCTGGTGCGCGAGTCTTTCACCTACAGTGGAGGGAAAAAGTCCTCCGAAATGTACAAATCCCGTAGGGCTGGGCGCAAATCTCGTTACCTTTGCCCCTTCGGGAAGATCTCTTTTAGGGTATCTGTTTTCCATGTCCTCCGGTGTGAGAGTCACATTGGGGAAGAGCAGGTCTGCAAGATAGTTATAGTCCATTGCTTGTTCTCCTTTTGAACGTAGAAATATAGTATAAGAAAAGTTTTACATGGTTATATATGCGTCGTCAAAACGGCAGACGTCTCCGTGTCCGGGGCAAAGATATATGCCCTTGCCGTAGAATCGCCCCATTGATATAAGTGTTTCTCTGAGAAGCTCGCGGTCTCCTCCCGGAAGATCCGATCTTCCGTAATTTCTGTAGAAAAGCGTGTCACCCGAGAAAAGATGGTCACCGATAAGGTAGAGCAGTCCGCCCGGTGTATGCCCGGGAGCGGAAAAGACCTTTACGCTTATGTCATTGAGTAAAAGCTCTTCTTCCCCCGAAAGAAGCGTGTCTGCTTTTGAATCGCACACTACGTCGGGAAGTGCGTAAAAGCTCGACGATCCGTTCATGAATGCGGAAGAAAGACAGCATGCGTCATCATTCGAAATTATAAGCTCAGCGCCGGTTTCCTCGACCCATTCATCAGTCATCCATATGTGGTCAAAATGACCGTGAGTTATAAGTAGATGGGTTATGCGGAAGGAATGTCCGAGCTGTGAGAAAACTATCCTCGGCGCAACGCACGGGTCGATAAGTATGCCCGTATCAGTGTCGCCGTTTTGTATTACGTAGCACGAGGCACCCATAGGCGCCTGGGTAAACCGATATACGGTCATTTTATCACCCCCAACATCAATATCAATATAATATTATACCACAATATTTTGATTTTGTCTATATATTTGAAGAAAATTTGTTATCTTTTTTGAAAATATTAAAAAATGCGTTGACAAATCCTCTTGCTTGTGTTAAAATTATTGTGAGCGGAAAGCTTAATATTGAATATATCGGAGTTATAATATGTTTAACGACAGAGATTTTCTTCTTGAAAATGAGAGTGCCAAAATACTCTTTAACAGATTTGCCGCAAATCAACCGATAATAGACTATCATTGTCACCTTTCTCCGAAAGAGATAGCCGAGGATAAGCACTTTACTAATATAGGTGAGATATGGCTCTCGGGCGACCATTATAAGTGGAGGGCGATGCGTGAGTGCGGAATAGATGAAAAATATATAACGGGCGATGCCTCCGATTATGAAAAATTCAAGGCGTTCTGCTCATGTATGCCAAGCCTTATAGGAAATCCTCTTTACCACTGGGCGCATCTCGAGCTTCGCGACAGCTTCGGATGTAATTATATCATCTGTGAGAAAAACTGCGATGCCATCTGGAACTATACGTCTGAATATATAAGAGAAAAGGGAATGAGCGCAAGAAGTCTTATTTCTAAATTTGACGTAAGAGCTATATGTACCACCGACGATCCGGCAGACAGCCTTGAATACCATGAGATGATAGCGAACGAGGGTGTCGGATTTAAGGTATGCCCGACCTTCCGTCCCGATAATCTCTTTACGCTTAATGCCAAGGAATATCCCGCTTATATAGAACGGCTCGGAGACAGAGCGGGCGTAAAGATAGAGGATCTCAAAACTCTGTATGCCGCACTCGGTCGGGTGCTCGATGACTTTGATCGACTCGGATGCGTTACCTCAGACCACGGCTTCAATACCGCGCTTTATTTTGAAAAACCTAACGAATTCTACGCAAACGAGATATTCACTAAAGCCATTTCGGGTCACAGGGACCTCAGCGAACATGAAATAACACTGTTTACCTGTCAGATGATGCGTTTCCTTGCCTCCGAATATAAAAAGAGAGATTGGGTAATGCAGTGGCATATAGGAGCGCTCAGAAACCCGAACAAAAAGATGCTTGCATCTATAGGAAAGGATAGCGGCTACGACAGTATAAGCGGAAAGAACTACATCACAGAAATAGCCGCGCTTCTGAACTATCTTGAAGAAGCAGATATTCTCCCGAGAACTATAATGTATTCTCTTAACCCGAATGATAATGCCGCGCTGCCGTCATATCCGGTGCATTCTGTAAGGGGGGCAAAAAAGCTCCATACGTTACGCAGGGAATAGCATGGTGGTTTAACGATACCTATAGCGGAATGAGAAGCCAGCTCATATCATATGCCGAGCTGATGCCTCTCGGAAAATTTATCGGTATGGAGACAGACTCTCGCTCCTTCCTTTCGTACTCACGCCACGGATACTTCAGACGTATACTTTGTAACCTCGTCGGTGAATGGATGGAAAGAGGATTTATCCCGAACGATATTGCGGCGGCGGGAAAGATAGTTTCGGATATCTGTTATAACAACGCAAAGGAATATTTCGGATTCTGATATGAATAAAAATGACCGTTCTCTTACTGATCAAGGGAACGGTCTTTCTTGTTTCTTAATCCTTTTTCTTTATGTTCAGCGGATTTTCCTGCATAGCCTTTTCTATGTCAGAGCTTGCAACGTGCGTGTATATCTGAGTCGTATTCAGCTGCTCGTGTCCGAGGATCTCCTTGAGTATACGTACGTCGACCTTCCCGGTTTGATACATAAGAGTTGCCGCGGTATGGCGGAGCTTGTGGGTAGAATAGTTCTTTGCGCTGAGACCTGTCTCGTCAAGGTGCTTTTTTACAAGCCACTGAACCGTGTTTCTGCTTATTCTTTTATTGAGTCTGCTTAAAAACAGAGCCTTGTCATCAACGTATTCGAATTTCGGTCCTTTTCTGTATGCCAGATATTCAGACAGTAGCTCGCGGCATGTATCGTTGAGATATATCACTCGTTCCTTATTTCCTTTACCTACAACAGTGAGATAGGAAAGATCGGAGGATATCTTGCTCATATCTATTCCGACAAGCTCGGAAAGACGCATTCCGCAGTTGAGGAAAAGCGTGAGTATGGTGTAGTCTCTCAGCGCATTTGGGTTTTCTTTGTTATTTTTGACTGTTGAAAGAAGGTCTGTTGCCTCGTCTATAGAAAGATGCTTCGGTAATGCCTTTTTTGCTTTCGGCGTTTCTATATGTATTGCCGGATTGTCTTCAAGCATATGCATGGTGACCGTCAGATATTTAAAAAGTCCCTTTATAGCCGAAAGCTTCCTCGCGACCGCGGCAGAGCTGTTTGATCTCTCGGCATCGGTGAACATGAGAAAATCATAAATGTCTGACGTAGTTATCTCTTTTATAAAGTCGATCTTTACGTCGGATATATCTATTTCCGAGAATTTTTCTATGCTTCCTGTCCCGCGTTCAAGCTTCAGATATCTGAAAAAGGTGCGCAGATCAAGCATGTATTCGTCGATAGTTTTTGTTGAACGACCCTGAATGACCTTCTTATATGATGCGAAATCACGCAATATCATAGGATATCCGTCATATTTGTTCATTTTGTCTGCGCGCCTCCTATCATTACGATGATATAATTATAATACATAACTCAAATTTTTTAGTTGATAAAGTGTAAATTTTTATCCGTACTACTTGAAAATATTTCGTAGTACTGATATAATATATAGAGTATTTAAAATTCAGGAGTACCTTATGAAAAAATTCTTTTTGGATTACGGCTATTCAAGCGTTAAAATGTTTGTAAACCAATTTGCTATTGCACTGTTTGGCTTTTCGCTCGTTATTGCGGTTTCGGGACTTGAAAACGAATACAGCGATTGGCTCATATACGTTGTATCGGGATTTGCGGTTCTTTTTTATCTCGTTCTTATATACAGCATTCCTTGGAATCATGGTGCCAGGGACAGAATAAGCGTTGACTATAAAAAGAAGGATAAGAATATTCTTCTGGGATTTTATATGGGTCTTGCGGCAAACGTTCCGAATATACTTGTCGCAGCGCTTGCAGGTATTTTTCACTTTACGGGACCCATAGGTGCTGCTGAAGGACTCAGAGGTATAGGCATTGCTCTTCAGGGAATGTACCTCGGACTTTTACAGTTTAAAATAGGAGAAACCTCGCTTAATGCTTACTGGTGGATGCTTTTTGTCGTTATGCTACCGTCTATAGCTATATCGACGCTTGCTTATATCGCAGGATTTAATAACGTCAGAGTATTTAAATTCAAGGAACATAAAAAATATTATTGATACACCGAGGAGATATTTATGTTTGACGAACTTATATATGATTTTGACGGAACTCTTTTTGATACCTATCCCGTTTTTACCGAGGCTCTGCTGATCTTACTTGAAAGACACGGAATAAGATCCGACTACGATACTGCCTACGCAAGACTCAAGGTCACTGTCGGACACGCACTCAGATCATACGGATTTGACGGCGATCTTTTCAAGCCCGCAAATAAAGAGTTTAAGAAGATATATTGGGAGCTTGCAAAGACAAAGCAAAAGCCGCTTCCGTACGTTCCGGAGATACTTGAGTACGCTGTAAAGAACGGAAAGAGAAACTACGTATATACCCGTTCGGGAAAAGAGATAGTGGAGCTGCTCGACGCTTGGGGGCTTACAGATAAGTTTACGTTTATTATCGATGCAACCATGGATTTCCCGACAAAGCCGGATCCCGCTGCGCTTAACTGGCTTGCGGAAAGATTTTCTATGGATAAGTCAAAGTGCCTTATGATAGGCGACAGAGCTCTTGACACAGAATGCGGGAATAACGCGGGGATGAGATCCTGTCTCTACGACTATGAAGGATATTATCCGGATACGTATGCAGATTACAAAATAAATTCTATAGAAGAGCTTAAAGACATAATATAAAAATATCCCGTCGGATTTTCATTTCCGGCGGGATATTTTGCGGATGTGCTCGGTTACGTACAGAGAACCCCTATTACGCCACTTTCGGCGCAGAACGTTTTGCAATGCGCGTATTTATTACAGCTTTATACTGATATTTTGATGAATTATAAAGTTTACCTTGCCGAACGTAAAGTATAACGCACACACACTTCTTACTTATGCTTGACAAAAGCTTTGCGTTGTGATATAATATAGACTAGAATTTTAATTTTCAATGCTGAGGAAATAATTATGCTTTATTTTGTAAACGATTATTCGGAAGGCGCACACGAGTTTATACTCAAACGCTTTATCGAAACCAATATGGAAAAGCTCTCCGGATACGGGGAGGACAAATATTCCGCATCTGCAAAGGAGAAGATAAAAAAGGCATGCAAGTGCGATAGCGCAGAGGTGTTTT
>SVRJ01000064.1 GCA_015064885.1 Oscillospiraceae bacterium | reverse complement strand
ACGCGCTTTGCCGAGGGCAAACGCATCAAGCAAATTGCCGAAGAAGACGGTATCACCGTCAATACAGCGAACTATTATCTCCGAATGGCGTATAAGAAGCTGAACGTCCACAGCCGAGAGGAGCTTGCCGAGCTGCTCGAAAGCATAGGTATTACCCCAAATATGAACTCATAAAAGCCAAACAGCTCTGAGATCGTTGTGACCTCGGAGCTGTTTTCATCTGTATATAAAGAAAAATCCGACCATCTTTTCGATGATCGGATTTTCTCTTGTCCCGTATCGGCTTTCACCCATTGGTCAATTTTTGTCCCTTTGAGCGAAAACCCTCCTGTATCCCGACTTTTTTATGCGATGTTTTTATTTATTTTGTCTTTTCGGCCCTTCTGTAATATGAGGCGCGCATGCATCTTTTGCATAGCTCCTCACTGCATATGTGAGAGGTAAATCCGTCGTAAAGCTCGCGAGCTCTTTTTGATAAAAGAATTTCCTCAAGTGAACTGTCAAACAGATTTCCAAGCGTAATATCTCCGTTGCGGTCAAGACAGCAGGGAACTACACTTCCGTCACAGAGGACCCCGACCTGATCGCGCAGACCGTAGCAGAAGCCGTTTTCGTTAAGAATGCTTCCTTTTATGTCCGGCCAGTCGAATTTTTCTCCCCATTCGAGGAATACCCTGTCCTTGAGCTTTTCTCCAGAGCGTGTCTTTTTCCACTCTGAAGAGAATTTTTCCCTCATAGCAGACAGTATCATATCATTTTTTTCATGCAGAGCGCCGTCTGCCTTGCCATCCAGATTCCAAAGCCGAAGGACGGTGATAATACCCTCGTTTGAGGCTCTTTCCGCAAGATCCAGACATCCGTAAATATATTCTTCAAATGTCATTTTCGGAGGGTTGGCCTCAAAGGCGTGCAAAGATATGTTGATCTTATAGGGCTTTGCCGCAATAATTTCATCCCCGCGAAAGGAAAGCAGAGTTCCGTTTGTCGTAATAATAGGCTTGAGCCCGAGCCCGTTGGATATCTTTATAAAATTAGGAAGCAGAGGATGAGCGGTGGGCTCGCCCATCAAATGAAAATACAGATATTCCGCCCAGGGTGTCAGACGTTTTGCGAGAAATATAAATTCATCTTCAGTCATAACGTGCGCTCGCCGCTCGGTTCCCGGGCAGAAAGCACAGCTGAGATTGCAACGGTTGGTTATTTCAAGATAAGCCTTGCGGTGAGTAGACATTTTTTCTTCCTTTGCGTAAGAGATGGTTTCTTTTTTAGCAATTTAATTATATCATATTTTTAGGATCAAGTCAATAGAAATATAAAATAAATACGGTGCTCTCTCGAATGTGACCTTGAGAAAACACCGTATTATCAATAATGCAATTTATAAAACGTCAGAAAAAACGTAAAGATAATAATCCTCAAGCGACGGTGTGACAGCCTCGCTCCTTTCATTCGGCTTTTCTTCGGACAGGACACGAAGCAGGGCGTTTCCGTCGTTGTCATGCGAGATGTTTGTGACTCGGTACGCCTTTTGAAGAGATTCGACATCGCTTTCGTCGGCAGTAACTACCCACACCCTACCCTCGATTTTCTTTGTAAGCCCGGCGGGAGGTGCGCAGTCAACAATGACACCTTTTTTGAGAATTATAGCCTCTTTCGCAATATATTCAACGTCAGAGACCACGTGTGTCGCGATGATCACGATCTTGTTAAAAGCAATTCTTGCAATGTAGTTTCGGATAGAGATCCTCTGCTTCGGGTCAAGACCTGCGGTCGGCTCGTCAAGGATGAGTATGTCCGGGTCGCCTATAAGTGCAGATGCAAGAGCAAGACGTTGCTTCATGCCGCCCGAGAACGATGAGATCTTGTGGTTTGCAACGTCAGACAGCTCAACGGCTTCAAGGAGAGAATTTATATGTCCGTCTACGAATTCTTTTTTCTCCTTCCCCTTCTTGTCCGCACCGACGTCTTTGAGGACGCACATATATCTTAGAAACTCAGCTGCTCTGAACTGTGGATACATTCCGGGGTACTGAGGCATAAATCCGAGCTTTTCTCGAAAGCGCACACCCATCTTGAGAACGTCCTCACCCTCACCTTCCCCGTCCGTGTAGGTAATAATTCCTTTGTCGGATTTGAGGTTGTCCGTGATTATGTTCATAAGCGTAGACTTACCCGATCCGTTAGGTCCGAGAAGGGCATATATACCCGGAGTGAGCTTTGCAGAAAAGTCTGTGAGAGCCTTTGTCTTGCCATAGGATTTTGAAACGTTTTGAATGCTAAGTATCATTTCAGACCCCTTTCTTAACTCTTTTCGCTGAGAAGAGTGTGAGGAATATAAGTATTGCCGTGAATATTGCAAAGAAGATAACTACGGTCGGCACGGTACCTATTTTGCTTGCCGTTCTGAAGAGCGCGTCCGTGTTTTGAAGCTTTGTTGTGTCAGTGAGAGCGAAAACACGTCCGCCGTTTGCCGCAGCATAGTAGGGAACTACTACAAATGCCGCAACTATTGCGTATGTAAGTATAGAGCGTTTTAGGAGCGAGCCTGCGCAAAATGCAAGCAGGGCTGTAAGTATGGTTCCGATGATGCCGAGAAGCTCGCTTAAAATTGTGTACTGCATAATGCTGATATTAGGTGCGTCAGCGTATATACCAATACTGAGAATAGATGCCGACATATCGGGCATTTGATATTTTCGAAGCAGGAAGAACCAATCTATTCCGCCGAACAGGAGCGCACAAATGAATGACACCCCGATACAGAGAATATATTTTCTGCTATAGAGAGGAAGTCTGCCTCGCTTACTTGTTCGGTTCACAACGTCCATCGGTGTTCCGGATATGCTCTTTTCATTCTCATAGAGATAAAGCCTTGACGCGAAGAATACAACAAAAAGTAACAGTATCAAGTCGGCGCCTCTGTATGCATGCGCTTGGTATCCGGTTTCATAGACGAACGAGGCGAGGATCCCTTTTTCCTCGTATAGCTTTGCAAGTCTTCGTGCGGTCATAGAAAGGTCACTAAGCACGTCAAGCTTTACTTCCGCCACCATATATTCGTCCATATATGCGTTATACTCCTTTGAGCTTATCTCGTTTGCAAAGAACTTTGTCTGCATGGAGTCAAGCTGACCTTTTATTTTGTTATAGTGTTTTTCCTCACTCTTTATGTATTCTGCTTTCTCCTCCGAGTACTCTCCTCCTATCTCTTCTATATAGAGCTTATAGAAGCGGTCATAAGAAGATTCGAGCGGATCGTAATATTTTATTGCGGTATAGGTCTTTCCAACAAGCAGAACTATCAAAAGAATAACAATAGCGCGGTGTTTATACAGTTCAAATGAGAATATCCCTCTCGGTGTGATGAGAGACGCACGCTTGCTTGTGCGTTTCTTAAATTTGAGCTTTCTGAGGAAGTTCAGCGGTTTGAAGAATTTTGATGACGTTCTCATCGAGTAGAATATCAGAGTCAGTGCAAGGCTTATGACGAGTATGAGTATCATCGTAATAATGAACACCCAAACAAGGTTTACCGAGTCGCCGAAGAAATTGAAGGAGCGGTAGCTCACTATAAATTCGTCGGGGAAGTAGAGCGACAGAAGTCCGAGGTGCTTCCAGTCTCCGTATTCGTATGAAGGAACAAGATAGATAAAATAATTTGCAAGAAAGACGATAAACGCCGTTCCGAAACACAGTATCTGATTCTTAACGATCACACTCAGCGCAAAGAGAGCTAGCGCGAAGGATGCCATAGCGGCAAAGCGGAGAAAATACAGTATTATTTGTGTTTCAAGTATATTTAACGCGTACGGAAAAGCATCCATAACGTCTATTGCGTGAACCGCATTGAATGGATTTGAATACCCATCGCAGACGATTCCCACCGTGATAATATTAGTCAGAGTGAATATAAGCACAAGAAACACTATCATTATGAGCAGAGATACGTACTTTGCAACAGCGCTTGCGCCTCGTCCGTGTTTGCACGTGCCTGCCACCGCATAGAAGCCGTTCTTTCTGTCGTTTGTGGCAATAGACACACAGCACACCGCAACAAGGATGAGTACAAGATAGAAGTCAAGCTCATAGGTAAAAAGCTCGTTCCAGCCGCGTATCATCTCAGGCTCTATGTTTACTTTTTCGTTTATGTTTGTGTAGGTTTCTATAAGATGCTTTGTGTAGTGATATTTGTAGTTATCCGTCTTTCCCGTCCTCTCGGCATTCTTTACGACAAACTTGTTTTTAACTATAAGAGCGCTTATCTCCTTATGGAAGTCCTCATCCATATTTATATACTCGAGGACTGTATCAAAGATCTCTTTATCGGTTATCCTTTCAGTGCCGTATTTACCGGGAACACGTTTCTTATTCGCAAACATCTCTTTTGCGTGTGCCTTGGCTTCCTCATATTCCGCATAAAAGGTCTCGCTGTCGGCCATGTAAAGCTCATAGACTTTATCGAGGTAGCCCTGATATAGCAGCTTATGCTCGGTATTCATCCTTGCAAAGCGATAGCACAGTACGGTGTTCACCAAAAGGAAGAGCACCAAAAGCACAATGAAAAATGCACTTGTGCACAGCTTTTTCAGTTCATATTTTATCAGTTTGAACAGCATGGCGGACTCCTTTCGGAAAGTATAAAGATATTTATTTTTGTGTGTTAATCGGGGATAAGATGCTCTTTACCATCCGCAAGAGAAACGAATTTGAGAAATTTGGGATTTTCATTGGTGGTGCAGTTAAATAGCATATATTCGTCGTTTTTAGCTATAGGAAACCTTACGATAAAATCATAATTTGTACCAAGATCATAGAACAATGTGCTTTCTGCTGATTTAGGATCAAATTCATAGCATTTTCCCCAGCCGTCATCATAAAGAGTTTTTCCCAAAGGATTTATAAACGATTTCGCATTTTCAAGAAGAAAGTAGTAGTACTTTTCGTCAAGGAAATTTCCGCTCGTGACCTTTTCGATAATTACCTCTTCCTTTGAAATGTCATCAACGCTGCGTCTGCAAAGATCGAATATTAACTTTGGATCTTCACCAAGCTTTTCCCTCCGTTGATTGTTAGCATAATATATATATCCGCTATGTGCAAATGCATGGGTTATAATATACGCCTTGCCTATCTTTTCAAGAGAAGAAAAGTCGGAGAGATTTATCCTGTACATCTCCATGGTTTTCTGATCAATGAAATACATCTTGTCTCTGTATACTGTCTGTATGCGGCAAGCCATCTTATCCGGGTTTTCAAATACTCTGTGATTCTTTCCGTCAGTATCTACACAGTGAATATTATATCCTTCATCCGCATCAGACGTTCCGTAAATAAGAGTATCACCGTATTTAGCAAAAGAAAGAATAGAATTGGGCATATCTTCGGCAATAATGCTTGCAGAATTGTTTGCAGTATTGTATTTTATTATTTTGTATTTAAAATAACTTACGTAACTGCCGTCAGCGCCCGTTTCGCGTTCGTTTGGGTGAAGTACGACTTTCGCTACAATATATAATATCGGGAGACCGTCGTTTTTTATGCTTGCCTCCTCATCCACAAGAATAAAACTCGCATCATCGGCATAGTAAAAGGGATTATCATTATTTGTTCCTACGCTTTTATCATAAATGCCTATTGATTGCGGGACAATTTCATCAAGGAAATTATAACCCACGCCTGCGTTGTTTTTGGGAAAGAAAACAAAATTCTCATATATAGTTGCAGAAGGATGAGCATAGTAAAAGATAGCATCCGGGTCTGTCAGTGTTCTTTCTCCGATATTGCCCGGTTCGTCTTTTTCTTTGTTGCAAGAGAAGAGAAAAAGACATTGAAGAATCATAAGAAATGCAAGTAATATGCATACTTTTCTTTTCATATTAACACCTCTGTTAAGTGAAAATTATATTGTTATTTGCCGTATTTGTCGTACCAGGCTTTTTTATTTTCATAAGAGGAAGAGCTTCCTCCGAGCGGCTGAAGATCGTTTATGATCTCGGGTACCTGCTCACCGTATTCCTCAAGAAGCCACATATCGAATTTATATTCATACTCTGAGGCCTTCTCTTTGTTTTTCAGTTCGCTTAAAGCCTTTGACACGAACTTATATGTATTTGGCTTATTATATATATACGTTTCGTCTTCTTTATATCTGCCATCAAAAACAAGCCAACTTCTGAAATCGGGAGCAACGGTATGTATAAGCTCATCCGATTCATAAAGAACAAATTTTATAGCGTTTAATTCATCCATGCTCATGTAGATGTTCGCTAAATCGCTATCTATAAGTCCACCTATATTGAATTTGATATCCGTGTAAGCAATGTTTTCGATGTTATCATAGTTTTCAAATATTCCGATTTTCTTTCCTACAGAATCGCTGTTGTGAAAAGCCGAAAGAACAGTATCAACGAGCTTGTCGTAAATATATTCTTTTCCGTCGACAGTGATCTTATATCTTCCGCCCCAATCCTCATATGCACCGAGACGTTCGGCAATATTGCTGTTTATAAATACGTCCTCGTCATAATGATAATCTACAAACTTTAAAGCGAACATATAGGTAAGCCTGTTATCGTTTTTGGCGATCACACAAGAGTGTTAAAATACATTCAATTTCCTTTTGCTAAAGGTGCAGATGGAACGCAATTGATAGTATCAAAATGTGAAAATATGCCACAGTCGCTTTTGTACTTAAGTTTGCTGAATGTGGATTTGTCAAACTATCACTATGCAAGACATTTCAAATATTTAAAAGCAGAAGAAATTATTGTTCCTGATATCGTTATTGCAAAGCATTTTGAAAAACTTGTCCAACCAATATTTGAAAAGGTTCAAGTTTTACGATATCAAATAAATAATGCAAAACAAGCCCGCGACCGTCTGTTGCCGAAACTGATGAGTGGCGAATTGGGGGTGTGAAAATGGACGACCGAGTAAAGTATTATCCGCCCACGGATTTGCTCTACGGGCATAACCTTTCTAAAATTGAAGCAATCGAGGTTCCTGCTTTTGACGCAATTGATATCAACGATGCGATTGAATTTTTCCAAATAAAAAGATACTTAGATACGGGAACTCGGTCAAAAACTTGGAGTGATGAAGCATACGAGGAATACAAAGCCAAATGCGAATCTCTTTCAAGGTTGACAAAACGTTTTTTCAATCAAATCAGCGATGACAATATAATTGATTATTATAATAGCATCGAAATGGGATATCATTCCGACTTTTGGGTTCTTTTTGACAATTGCAAATTGTTCAATAAGATTAAAAACGAAACTTTTGAGGCATTGATCAATGGAGATAGAATCTCCCCTCACGATTTGTTTTTGCACAAAAATATTGTTCGCAAGTACGGTAATGAACTAAGAAGCTATATCATTCAAAACGAATACTGTATTATCATTCTTTTGCATGTATACGAGCAGGACTATACTGATAGCGAAAAGCTTATTTTGCCTACCGAATTGACAGGGGAAGATATATGTAACTACCTTGAAAGTTATATCGATGGAGAACACCCGAATACTAATCATCTTAGCACTATTATCGATATGCACTGTACAAGTCAATTTCCAATTACCGATGAAATACGGTTGAAGGCGAAAAGAAGATAACCACTTTTCAAAAAAATATTCATTAGAGTATTGACAAAATAAAAATAATGTGATATAATATTTGTCCCAATGAAAATGATTGGGGTTTGAAAATCGAATAGATGTAGCATAAAGTGCCACCCCGCTTCGTTTGAGGCATACATAGGACTTTTTCTGTCCAACCTTTTTGAGTTTTCGGACTCGTACATATTACATAGGCACGGAACATCATTTTTTAGCGGACAAGTATTGTTCGCCTTTTGGTGTTTCCGTATCTGCGTA
>SVRJ01000014.1 GCA_015064885.1 Oscillospiraceae bacterium | reverse complement strand
ACATTCTCGGCAATCCTCTCGTATTTTGAACGTCAACAATTTATGAAAGGATTTAACAATGAACAATTTGACGATACGTTTAGAAACAGAAAAAGACTACAGAGCAGTTGAAGAGCTGACCCGCGAGGCGTTTTGGAACGTCTATAAGCCGGGCGCGGACGAGCATTATTTCGTCCATACGATGCGCTCTCATCCCGACTTTATCCCCGAGCTTGCATTCGTGCTTGAGCTTGACGGCGCGAGTCCGGCAGAGCCGGCTCATATTATCGGCAACATCATGTACACAAAGGCTTGGCTTGAGGACGAGTTTGGCAAGCGCAAGGAGATTCTTTCCTTCGGGCCACTTTGCGTTGCTCCGGAATATCAAAGACAGAAGCTCGGCAAGGTTTTGATCGAGCATTCATTTGAGGCTGCACGCAAGATGGGCTACGACGTTAATATCATCTTCGGCAATCCGGGCAACTATGTCAGCCGTGGATTTGTGAGCTGCAAAAAGAAGAACGTCAGCTTCGTTGCCCCGGGCAACTTCCCAACGGCGCTTCTCGTTTGCGAGCTTGTACCGAATGCGCTTGACGGCAGAAGGTGGATGTACATTCCATCTACCGCCGCCGACTGCTGTGAGGATACTACCGCTGTTGAAGCCTTTGACGCGACATTCCCACCGAAAGAAAAGAAGTGGATGCCAAGCCAAGAGGAATTCTATATCTATAGTCATTCTTCGGTAGTCAGATAAACGTAAAGACGCCGCCGAGGTTTCGTGAGATTCCTCGGCGGTTGTTTTTCTTTGCTTGCTGCTGGTGCGAGTCTGCATCTCAAGGGTCCGGTATCATCGCGCAGATTTTTAACGGGTGTTACGCGGTTTATTGCGCGCTCTTTGTCATTACACACTTTCGGATCAATTAGTATTAACAACGTGATCATACATACTTTTAACACTGTCATTCATATTTTGAGGAACTATGGATATCTCCGGATGAGCATTCCGGAAAACCACAAAGATCTGATGTGCAAAGCCTTGCCCCATCCATTCTATTTCATCAAAATCCAAAATTGCCTCTTCGAATTTCTCCAAGCGATTGCATACCCTCTTCGCCTGGGAACGTGATACGGGAGCTGCATCGAAAATGTTTTTGAGCGGAATTCTGGTTGTAACAAAGCCTCCGTCAACGTTTGAATACTGATCAAAAATTTCTTTAGGGGTCTTATGAGTGAAATTTGATAAAGACATAAACACACAAGTCCCTTTGGCATTAAGACTGATATCAAGAACCTTATCACCGTCAAATTTAGATGACGTAAATATTTTGCCGCCGGATGAGATCAAAAAAGCATCCATCATTTTAGACGTAAAGAAAATTCCTTCTCCGGAATGGTTTGCTTCATCGGTGGTTAACTTACCTTTAAACAATTCACAGATCGCCTCGTCTAAGTCGGAAAGAGCAAAGTGATTTTTGATTTTTTCAAAAATACCGACTCCATCGTCTATTAACAACACGTCTGTGGTCAAATAATTCCGAGTAACAATTACCTGCATATTATCCGCACCGGAATGATCGATAACGTTATTAACCATTTCACTTAAGGCATATGACCAAATGTGTTGAACGTTATTATCCAAATTCCTGATCTCTTTTTCAAGACAAACGTTATAGGGAAGAGTATCGCTTATCAAGTCTCCCTCGCTTCTCCTGAAGATATATTCGTTATGCGTATTTACTAAATTGTACTGACCTCTCTTTTGCTTTTCAATAATACCGTTTTCGATCAACTCATTCAAATAGGTATGGACCGTGTTGGTACTGATATTAAAGGTTTCTGCCACGACCTTGGAAAGGCTCTGTGTTTTTGCCGTTATCTTTTCCAGAATATACAAAACGATCGTCTGCTTTTTTTCAGCTGTGTGTTTCATAAAAACACCTCCTTAAGTATTTATATTATAACACGTTATTTTGTTTTTGTCAACACTTATTACTGAAAAACAATATAGTTATTACTCTTAAACTGAAAATTATTACTCTTGTTGCAATTTATCAGTAATAACTGACCTATCAGCTACGTCATATATTATAGGCTATGCTTCGAGCACATATTATATTTATGCTCCGCAGGATTCAATTGCGCCGCCGATATTGCTTAACTTTAAAAGGCAGTGCGAATTTCGAAAAATCACTTGACAAATCTGTTTTACGTATGTATAATATAAATACGATCAGAAAATTTGCGGGCATGGAGGCGCAGAATGAAAAGCTTCATTTCAATAGCAAGAGGAGAGACGTTTGACACCTTTTTCAGCGGGGCAAACGTTGAGCTTACGGAAGCTCTCGGGGAGGCGGTATGGAACGGCAGCGCACGTCGGATGACAGCGGAAGAGGTTGCCGAGAAGATCGCCGACTGCGAAAACTACGTCACTCTCTGGGGGTCTCCCGCTCTCGACTCAAGAATACTCGACAAGGCACCGAGGCTGAAGCTTCTCACTCATCTCGGGGGAACTGTGGTCCCTTTTGTCAGCGAGGAGATGTGGGAGAGGGGGATCAAGGTGATCTCCGCCAACGATTATTTTGCGGAATCTGTTGCGGAGGGTACGCTTGCCTACATTCTTTGCGCTCTCAGAGATATTCCGAAATATTCGTATGAGCTGAAAAACGAAAGAAAATGGAAGACGGCATCCTCCTACAACGCCGGGCTTATGGGAAGGACGGTCGGGCTTGTCAGCTACGGCACGATAGCAAGAAAGCTGGTAAGGATACTTTCCGCGTTCAAGGTGAAGATAATGGTATACGATATAAAGCCTCTGCCGAGCGAGGATATTCTGCGCTACGGCTTGATACAGTCATCTCTCGAGGATATATTTTCCGAATGCGATATAATAAGCCTGCACACACCTCTTATAGATGCGACCTACCATCTTATCGGCAGTGATCTTCTCGGAAGGATAAAGGATGGGGCTCTGTTCGTCAACACCTCGCGCGGAGCGGTAGTGGATCAGGTGGCGCTTGAAAGAGAGCTTTCGCGCGGTCGATTCAACGCTGTGCTCGACGTTTATGAAAAGGAGCCTCCCGAGGCAGACTCTCTTCTTTTTGCTCTTCCGAACGTCATGATGATACCGCACATGGCGGGGCCGACGGTCGATCTGCGTTCATATCTTACGCATGAGCTGATGCTTGAGGCTGCCGGATATATAGACAGGGGAGAAGCTCTCACGCACGAAATAACGAGAGAGATGGCATCTACAATGTCGAAGAAATGAGGAAAAAACAGAATGCTTACATCTCCTTACAAGAAGCCGCGTATAGTTCCTTTACAGGAGCATCCGAGGCTTATGCTCAAAAAAAGCGACGTAGAAAGAATAAAAAATAATTTCACACTGAAGGAATGCGAGGAGGCTGTGGCTCTCTGGCACGCTCTTTGCGATATGAAGATAGTCTGCGAGGGGGCAACTCCCGAATTCGGCACTTACGATCTTTCAGAATATCTGTCTCTTGAGGCAAAGGCACTGCGCGCACTTCTTTCCGAAAAGAGGGAGGATGCGAGGGAGGCGATAGAGTGTGCGCTGCTTCTTCTGCGAAATTCCTCGTTTGACAAGGGAATAATGAAGGCTCGTTGGAGCGGGCATCTCATATTCGTATGCTCAGAGGTATACGACTGGTGCTACTCGTATCTTGGCGAGGATGAAAAGAGTTATATCATTTCCGAGTGCGAGGGTATGGCGGAAAAGTATTTCGAGATGGGATACCCGCCGATAAAGCAAGCGGCGATAAGCGGGCACGGAAGCGAGGCACAGCTTTTACGCGATCTTCTTTCTCTCGGAATTGCCGTCTACGACGAGCGGCCGGATATATACGATTTTTGTGCGGGAAGGATATTTGACGAATACGTGCCGTCATACGACTTTATGTTTGCGGGCGGATATCATCCGCAGGGCCCTGCTTACGGAGCGTACAGGTACACCTGTCTGCTATGGGCCGAGCTGCTTCTTTACTCGATGTCGGGTGAGCGTGTATTCACGCACAAGCTCGCTTCTCTCGCGGACAGCTTTATATACATGACGCGTCCGGACGGCGAAGCGGTCCGCATAGGCGACGATTTTTATGAAAAAAAGGCGGCTTACACCCGGGGTGCTCCGTTTGCCGTGCCTATGTTCTTTGCGTGGAGCTATACGGGTAAGGACAGATACCGGGAAATATTCCTCAGAGGTCTTTCCAAAGAATATCTCCTTCCCTCGCACAGGGGGATCGACTACTACGTCGGCGGTTCTTACGGAGAGGGACTTTTCTCACCTGCGGTACAGCTTATATGGAGCGGACTTACGGAGAGGGTAGAGGACACTCCTCTGCCGTGCCGAAAATATTTTTCTTCACCCGTCGGGATGACGGTATGGAAGGACAGCGAGCGTCTTATAATAATGAAGATAGGCGAGCTGTGGGGGTCGAATCACGATCATCTTGATACCGGAAGCTTCCAGATATATTCAGGCGGCATACTCGCCTCGGATTCGGGAATGTACGACAGCTACAACACACCTCACAGAAAATGCTACGCGATAAGGACAAGCGCACACAACTGCATAACCGTATCCGATCCCAAAAAGCCTCTTTACGGAGAGTGGAAGGAGGGTGCGCCTTACGACGGAGGCACGAGAAACCCCTGCGGAGGAAAAGAACCGAAGACGCTTGAGTCCTGGAAAGAGGATTACCGAATGGCAAAGGTCCTCTCTCACACAGAGAGCGACACTGTCTGCGAAATAATCGGAGACATGACCGAAGCCTATTTCAGAACCTGCAAAAGCGCGGTAAGAAGAATGACGTGGGAGCCCGAGAAGGGAGAATACGGCACTCTCACGGTCAGCGACAGCATCGACAGTCTCTCGGACGAATACGTAAAGGCATTTCACATTCACTGTCAGCATGAGCCTAAAGTGGACGGAAGAGTCATCGTAATAGACAACGGCTCCTGCGAGCTGCACTGCCGTGTGCTTTTACCGAGCGAGGCGGATATTTCTGTTATCGGCGGCGACGGCAACAGATTCATAACAGACGGCATAAGCTATGAAGCTCAAGGCACCGAGGACACAGAGGCGGGCTGGGGGCAGATAATTATAACGCACGCGAAAAGGTCTATCCACACCGATTTTAAAATAGAGATGGAAATAAAAAAGAAAAAAGCTTAAAAAGATAAAAAGACTCCGCTCACCTGTTCGGTGAGGCGGGGTCTTTTTTTATATTTCGGGTTCTGTCAGTTTTGCTTAAGCACAAGCACCGCTTTCACGGCAACCGCACCGAGAACTCCTCCGAGGGTATTGAGTATAAGGTCGTCGACGTCGGGAGAGCCGCACATGAAAAACAGCTGCAAAAGCTCTGCCGTAAGCGAGAGGATGAGGGTGAGGAGCACACCGTACGCAAGGGCGTGTTTTTTCTCTCTCGTCGACGCGTAAAGCGCTATCGGTATCGGTGTCAGAATGAGCGTGTTTCCGAGCACGTTCACTATAAATTCACGCGAAAGGAGAGAAAGAGAGAAGAATCTGCCGATCGTACTCAGCGGTATCAGATTGACCTTGGTATCAACGAAGAAGCTCACTCTCTCGCTTTTCGCTTCGAGGATAGTATATTCGAAAAAGTCGAATCTGCCGTATACGGTAGATCTGAGAAAGAGCTCACAGAAGAGGATAAGATAAAGGAAGCAGACGTGCTCTCTCTTTATATATGCAAAAAGCAGGTGCGAGCCGAAAAAGGAGAGGATACAGAAGGCAAAAAGCAGGAGTGCGTCCTTTATTTCAAAATCGCGTATTTTAAGCATATAGAGTGAGAGGAATACACCCGATAAACAGAGAAGGAATATTCCGATCAGCTCACGCACGCGCACGGCGTTTGGTCTTTTATTCATCAGACTCTCCTTTCGTAATTTTTGGACTTTATTGACCAAGTGAGGGGCGCAGTTATCAGCCGACCTTTCTTATACCCTTTGCAACGAGTTTTACGTGCTTTGGGTCTGTTCCCGCATAGAGGTCGTAGATCGGGTATTCGTCGCCCTCCTTCACCTCTCTTTGCACGTACACGTAGACGGCATTTTGGGTTATCTGGTGGGCGGAGACGTTCTTTTTCAGCACACGGAGTCCGCTTCCGTTTACCGAATAGTAAAGAGAATATTCGTTTATCTCTTTTCTCTTGTCTCCGGTCTCCTCGGGCAAGACCACACCCGAGTTGTTATCCGTGCCGTCTGTGATATCCGGGGTCACTGTGACAGAGAAGGCGTCTGTGTATCCGTTCTTCTTTCTGACTATCATCATTCCGTTAAAGTCGTTACACGCGAACATATTCTCGCCTATTACGTCTATATTCCTTCTATCCGAGTAAAGCAGGACAGCGCCTATATTGTATATTCCGCGAAGATCTGAGGAAAAGAAGCTTTTATCTCCCATGCTTACGCCGATGAATTTAAGCGTCTTATCCTTCTTTTCGTTATATCTGTACACGTTTCCGTCCTCCATCATTATCAGCTGATCGTCAGACGTCTTTGATGAAAGGCACTGCTCGACCTCTGCCTCGGTGCCGCTTCTTTGCGGAATGAATCTGTACGACTCATCGAATCTGCACAGGTAGTTTATCGAGCCGCAGGTCACGGACAACAGTCCGCCGACAAAGCTGTCCGCGCATTCCGAGACCTTATAGACAGAAGAATACTTTCCTTCTATCTTTATCGGGCTTCCCCCGTCCTGCGAGAGATACAGGTCGTCGGTGCTAAGAAGTATGAAAAGGTCGGTATTATCCTTTGTGGATACTATTCTTTCGACGTCGTTTGCGATACGCTCTGCCTCGCCTCCCGCAGAGGAGACGTAGAGCGCACCCTTTGTGCTTCTTCCGTAGACTACGGTGCCCCCGTTACTGACCCGCTCGGGAGAAAATACACCTACAAAGCTATGCACGCCGTCCGCATAGACGTAGCTCTGCGCCACGCCGACAAATTCGCTCTCCAGAGAATAGGCGAGCGTTCTTCCGTCTGGGGAGAGGGTGAGCTTTGCAGCTCCGGATATTAAAAGAGCCTCGTTTGTATCCTGTCGGTAGTACAGGGTGTCGCATTTGTCTTCAAGACGGCCTTTTTTGATCACGACGCCGTCTCCGACGCACGTAAAGTAAGATTCGGCTTTGCAGTCTTCGATAAGCACGGTGTTCTCATTCGTTCTGCAATCGTAAAGATAATAGTCATCCTCTGCAGAATAGATACGCTTGCCGTTACAGTCATCACCGATATCCTTTATCCGCACGTCTCCCGTGTAGGTGCCGACAAGGTGCAGGCTTCCGTCGGTAGTGAAGCAACAGGAATACAGAAAGCACAGCGTACGGTTTTTACTGCAGACGGTGAGCAGAAAGCTCTCTCCGTCGCCTTCAAGGAAAAATGAAGGAACGTCCTCGCTCTTTTGCACGTCAAAGGTCTTGACACCGTATTTTGACACCGCGATAAAGCTCATATATTTTGTTTCGTCGTCGTTTTCGGCATCGGCGCAAAACACGGTTATCCCGTTTTGCGAGCAGAGATATTCGAATGAAAGGGCTGACGTCACTTTGTCGGGCAGCATTTCTCCGCTGAGCAAAAACGCATACTGACCGCTCTCGGGGTAATATACCGCGATAGCCCTCTCGTTATCACTCGGGAAGAATTGACCGTACCGAGACGTATTCGTCGGCAGAGCCATAATAACGGCAGCGGCGGCTATGGCGAGAAGAAGAACCGAAAGCGACACGGCGAGCATTATCCTTCTCGTTCTTTTTATCGCCTTTTCGTCTCTTTCCTTCTTCTCCTTCTTTTTCTTCGGCTCTTTTATCGGCTTTATTCTTTTTTCTTTTTTCGGTCTGATCTTTTTTCTTGCTTCTTTTTTATAAAAGGCTATAGAGCGTTGGGTGGCAAGGGTAGCTCCGCAGCATTCACAGACGATCGCACCTTTTTTATTTTCATAGTCGCAGTATTTACATTTCATACGCTTCTCCTTTTAGTTTGATGCGATGCCGCCGTTTGCTTCGCTCACCGGTACACAGCCGTAGTCGGTAACTCCCGACAAAACGAGAGTAAGGCTCTCAACGTCTCTTCCCGTATACACGTCGAACAGAGCTCCGCTATAGCCCCGGACCTGCTTTTTACTGCGAACGTACACGTATATTGCGGAATCTGTAGCAAAAGCGTTTGCCACGTTACCTATTATGAATTTTCCCTTTTTTTCGCCCTTGGTATAATAGGCGTCTATGACGGTGCTTCCCGAGGTAGCGTAATTACTGTCGGCAAGCATTTCGGGGAGTCTTTTCTTAAAGTAGATCGCGCCTCCGTCGGGGAGGGGAACTATCGGGCTTTTGAGCGTGCTTATCGCACCGTAGCCGTAGCTATTGGAAAACGCGTCCTTATCCACGATACTCGCCCTGCCGTCTTTGACAAACAGCAGAGAATCCCAAAGAAGGTACCCCTCTCTTCCGCTCGGTGAAACGAGCGAAAAATCGACTGCAGGTCCTACGGTCTCTGTTTTTTCTCCCACGCCCGCCTTTGCTCTGTAAATGAGAGTATTATCGTAAAAGACTACCGTTTTTTCATCCGAGAGCAACTTATAGCTGTCGCGTGTCTGTCCTTTTGAGAGTGAAGAGAAGACGTAGTCGCTTCCGAGTCGGTAAAGTCCGGGAGCTCCGCGTGAGCCTATATAGAATATCTCTCCCGCAAAGCCGTTCTCGCACGATGTGATCGGATACAGCTCACTGATAGGATCGTGTATCTTCATCGGGTAGTTTCCGTTTGCAGAGATATATACGCCCGTCTCGGCGATAATGAGCACCTGCTTTTTGTCCTTGCTTACCGACTGAACGGCAGCTCCCTCCGCAAGCTTTTTCACCTCTCCTCCGCCTGCGTCAAGCATGCCCGTTATCGAATACACCGAATCCTTTGCGGTGCTCGTGGCATACACGTATTTTCCTCCGTTGCTGACAGAGATGGGGAGCATATCCTCTCCGAGCACCTTGAGCTCGCTATCATGATACAGATACGCCGTAGTCTCAAAGCCTGTAATTTCGTTTCCCTGTACCGTTGCGAAGGCGACAGCCTTAAAGTCCGGGGAAATAACGAACGAGCGTTTTCCCGATGCGCTTATATCCACCGTCTCACCGCTGTCAAGGTAAATAAGTCTTATATATTCGCCGTCGATACCGAAGGATAATACTCTGCCCTCGGCGTGATATTCTATCGAATAGATCGAGTTTCCGTTTGAGAGCACTCTGCTCTCTCCGCTCGAAAGGTCGTACACGGTCAATCTGCATATACCCTCCGAACGGTCGCAGAAGACTATGCGCGAGTCCTCGAGCAGTATCAGGTCGCTTGCATATTTGCATATGCGGACAGCCTTGCCGTCTCCCATTCCGTCATAGGCGTAGATATCGCCTATGCTTGACGAGGAGTATCCGGATACGGAGATAATGAGGAACCTTCCGTCACTCGACACTCTTTTCCCGGTGAGCGTGGAGTTTCCCGTGAGGTAGGAGGCAAGGTCAAGCTCCTTAACACCGTATTCTGAGAGGAAGAAATATCTCGTTACACGTCTTTCAACGCCGTCCTGACTTACTATCTCGGCATATCTGAAGAATGCGCCTCCGTTTTCCTCAACGACCGGAACGCGGTCGGCAATATTCTCATCAAAGTCTATACTTCCGTCGATAAGCTTTCCGTCCTTCAAGAAGCGATAGGTCTTCGCCTCCGGGTCGTAAAGCATTACGTATCTGTCCTCGTATTCCTCACCCGGTGCGTATACGTCCGAGTCGCTTCTTCTGTGGAGAATAAGGAGAGTGAAGAATACGGCAAGGAGAAGGAGGAGAACAAGAGCGACGGTAACGGCGGCGATGAGAGCGAGCTTTTTTCTTCCCGAGCCGCTTTTTTCGGCAGTCTTTTTTTCTCTTACTCTCTCGGGCTTTACCCGTCTCGCTCTCGCTCTGAGTCTTGACGCCCTTTTAGCTTCTCTTTTTTGCTCCTTTACCGACCTCTGGGTAGAGAGGGTCGCTCCGCAGCATTCGCACAGGACAGCGTCCTTTTTGTTTTCGTAATCACAGTATTTGCATTTCATATTTTTCTGCCTTTAAATAAACTTTGCGAGGTATTGCTTATGACCCTGAGGACGACGCGTTATTTGTCGCGCTTTGCTACATTCTTTGCCACAAGCTTCAGTCTGTGCACGTCGGATCCCGCATAGACGTCATAGAGTGCGGAAGAGCCACCCTCTATGACGTCATCCTCGTTTTCTACCCGAACGTAAACGTACAGCGTATTTGCCGTTACCTTGTATGAGTCTATGTTCTTTTTCAGCGGTCTGAGCTTTCCTCCGTTTACCGAGTAGTAAAGAGAATATGCGTTTATCTTCTCGTCCTTTTTCTTATCCTCGGTAGAGTCGGTCTCCTCGGACTCGGTATCCTGCTTAAACTCGGGCATCTCTTCAGAGCGATCGTTCTCCTTCATAACTACGGCGATGCCGTTAAAGTCAGAGTAGCTGTAACACTCATCCGAGATGATCTTTATACTGCCGTCCTTTCCCGAAAAGAGCAGCGCGCCGTAGAGCATATATATCCCGTTAAGGCTCGAGCTAAAGCTGTCGCCTATTAAACATCCGATGAACTCGGGCTTTTTATCCACGCCCTCCTCGTATTTGTATACGCAACCGCCGACACTGTACAGAAGAGTCCTTCTGTCCTTTGAAGATCCGAATTTTGAATATAAATAAGAGTAGACGTCCCATTCAACCGTACTGAAGGGAATCATTCTGTAGGAGCGGTCGAGTCTGCATACGTAGCTTCCTTCCTTTGAAGTGACCGCAAGCAAGCCGTCCGTAAAGCCGTCGGCACACGCCGACATTTTTGAAACGTTTGAGTAGCTTCCCTCTATTCTTATCGGATACTCTCCGCGCTTTGAGAGGTAGAGCGAGCCGTCGCAAAGCAGCAGCATCTCGTTTCCGTCGCCGCTTATAAGCTGCTTCGTTTTTCCTTCGGCAATATTCTTTCTCTCACCGTTCGCCGTTATCGAGATCAGAGTCTGAGTATACTCGTTATATCCGTATATAACAGAGAGATCGTTGTTGATGCTGAGCACCTCGAAGCCCTCTCCGATACTGATACTCTCGCCGTCCTTATAAACGTAGCTCTCTATTTTTGTCGGTATACCGGCTGTGTGTTCTCCGACGACAGAATACGCAACGCTCATTCCGTCGGGAGAAAGAACGCACGTCGAAGCCCATCCGAGGCTCACGCTTTCACCCGTATCGATGCGGTAGTATATCATCTCATGAATATATGGCGGTCTGGTATTTCGAAGGAGCATGCCGCAGCCGCGTTCTTCGCACAATAATACGTCGTCCACTACCTCATCGGCCAAAACCGAGAGTTCCTTTGTCTTGCAGTCATATACACATAATTTACCGCCTGCCGTGAAGATCACACGCGAGTCAAGCGACTTTTTCGGATATATGAATGATACGACCTTAGCGTATTCACCCATGAGCGTAAGCACTCCGTCTCCCGTAAGCTGACACGAATAGAGATAGTACTTATCCTTCATCAATATACAGATGAGAAAGCTCTCTCCGTCGTCGGTAACGTAGCTTGCACGCCAGTTGGTACGCATATTGATGCCCGCCAGGTTTATTATCTTTATCCCGCCCTTATATACTACCGCTATGACCGAATCATACTCTCCCGCTTCATTCGTACTGCTTCCGATGAATATTGTCACGCTGTTTTGGGAGCCGAACGAATAGAGCACGGCATCCGTCTTTACCGAGCCGGGAACAAATTCACCGTGAAGCAGGAATCTGTACTCACCGCTTTCGGGATAATACACGGGGACAGCCGTCTCGTTGTCGTAGGCAAAGACGTCCTCGTAAAGCGCAGCTCCGCGGAAGTGATCGATCACCGAAATTACGAGCGAGACTATCAAGCCGGCGAGAACCAAGGCAAGTGTGAGAGCTACGGCAAGCACACCCTTTTTGGTTACTTTAAGCCTTGTATCCTTCTTTTTTTCGGTATCCCGCTTTCTCGGCTTTATCTTTTTTTCAGCCTTTTGGCGTTTTCTTTTTCTTGCTTCTTTTTTATAAAATTCTATCGACCTCTGAGTTGCGAGGGTAGCACCGCAGCACTCGCACACGATCGCTTCCTTCGGGTTCTCGTAGTCGCAATATTTACACCTCATACGCTTCTCCCTTCATATAACGGACGATATATCACTGGCCGAATCTGTAGCTTACTCCCGAGATGACAAGCTCAAGGCCGTGCATACTGTTTCCCGCATACACGTCGTAAAGCATACCTTCGTATCCTTCCACCTTCTTTTCGCTCTTTGCAAAAACGTATATACTGCCGTTTTTTATCTCCACGTGTACGGCGTTCTTCATTATGAGCTTTCCCTTGCTTCCGTTTTTCGTGTAGTAAAGGTCGCCCGCCTCATACGTGTTTCCCGCCGACATTCTTGCGCCCGCAGAAGCGTTTTCCGTCTGTTTCGTCTGTTCTGCCTGCTCTGTCTCTGCGTCTTCTATTCTTTTGGGAATAGGGAGCTTTATGTAGAATCCTCCGTCTCCGAAGGGATAGAAGCTCTTTATCTCCTTTTCGATGATCTTGGCACTTTTATTTTTTGAATAAACGAGAGGTCCTTCGAAGATGTATGCCGATCTTCCGTCCGGCATAATGCTCTCGCGGTGGTAACCGAAGAGCATGCATTCTGCCTTTTTTCTTCGGTTTTCGCTTATCCTCCAAAGCATACCGCTGTAGCGGTATATTACAGCCCTCTCGTTTTCAAGGTAGATGGGCTTTGAGGCATTTTTTTCGATAACTTCGAAGGAAAGGTCCTTTTTCAGTCTGCAAACGTAGGTGCCTCCCATCATATTTATATAGAAGATCTCTCCGATAAAGCTGTCCTCGCACGGTGTTACCGCCGAGATATTGCAGTTTTTATATATCTTGTAGGAGTATTCTCCGTTCATGGAAAGATAGAGCCCTTCACTCGTGCGGAAGATGATCTGTCTTTTATCCTCGGTGGTGAGCAATATATACGCACCCTCTCCGAGAGTCTTCATCCCCTCACCGCCGTGCGAGGAATATATAACGTCTTTCTCCTTATTCACTGCGTATACGACGTCTCCGCCGTTGCTGACGTAGAAGGGGAACATCTCCTCTCCGAGAGCGGTAGATATTCCGTCCTTATACAGATACAAGGTGCTCTTGCCGTACGTAGTGGTCTCGGTGTAGAGAAGTGTCGAATAGTCGGGAGAAAAGACGTATTCTGCCGCATTTCTTCCGGTTATTTTCACAGTGCTTTTACTGTCGGGTCGGTATATACCGAGCTCACCGAGCCTTGTTAGGTATACGAGAATTTTCGCGTCCTCATAATAAGTCATACTCAAAAAGCCGTCCGCCTCGCACACGGTATCTCTCTCTCCGCTTTTAATATCGTATACGGTGAGCTTTTTTCCCGAGGAGGAGCTGTCAACGAAGAATATACGCGAGTTATCGAGAGTTCCGAGTGAGTAAGCGGTGATCCTGCCAATAGGGAAAAGAAGCGAATCTCTCTCGCGGTCGCATGCATAAAGCATATTCTCTGTGCTTGCGGCGCCTTCGCTTACCGCAAAGAAGGCAAACTCTCCGTCCTTTGTAACTCCGCCCGAAGCAAAAAGGTCGGAATCCTTGACAATTCCCGCAAGGCTTATATTCTTCACTCTATCCTCTGTGACAAAGGAAAGTATTGGTTCTCCTTGTGTTTGACCCTCGGCGGGAGTGGCGCGTAAAAAGCAAACAAAGCCCTTTTCCGTGCCATGGTAAATGCCGGTATCGTATTCCATACCCCCTTCTATAAGCCGTCCGTCCTTCAGGAATCGGTAGACGTTTGCCTCGGGGTCGTAAACTTTTATATAAGCGCCTGTGCCGAGATCCTCACCGTCTATTACGTCTCCTTTAAGCACTGCGGGGAGCAGAAGCGATAAAGCGAGAGCGGCAAGAAGAAGGACCATAGCGGCAGAGAGGACGGCTATCCTCTTTTTCAATCTCTTTTCCGTGCCCTCGGCAGTATTCAAGGATCTCTCTGCCGATAATTCAAAAAGCGCGCGGATATTCGGAATTCTTCTCTTTCCGGCAGCCCTTACCCTCCTTGCGGACTCCTTTTTCATATCCTTCGCAGACCTTTGGGAAGAAAGAGATGCTCCGCAGCATTCACAGACTATAGCGTCCTTTTCGTTTTCGTAATCGCAGTATTTACATTTCACGGAGTAGGTCCTCCTTTTTTGTTTTTCATAAAAAAGCTTTGGTATTATATTAATTCTTATTATACCATAAACATAGTATACTGTCAAGTGCTTCTCACGGGGGCGCGGGCGTTTTTTTCTGACTTCACGGGGTGAAAGAGAAAAAAGAATATTGACACCGCGCCTTATTTATGGTATAATAAAGTGAGGTCTTTTTTCCTCACAATCAAACTGAAAGGAACCCGCACGGAAAAGCTTCTCCGCGCGCGGATATAAAATGAACGAAAAGGTCAATCCCGAAAAGAAAAGTAAAAAGAATATATTCTCATTTCTGAAAAAGGGCTCGAAGGAGAATCTTGCGGCACTCATCGTACCGATATGCGCGGTGCTTCTTCTCATTGCGACTCTGTTCGTTATTCTCGGCTCGGTCGTTGAAATGAGTGAGGATATCGAGATAGAGGACCGCTACGTGACCTTTTACGACAGTGAAAAGGACGTTACCTATTTTCTCTATAAAGGAAAGAGGGTAAGCGGATCTGTCAAAGGAAGGTGTGACGATCCTTACAGAGACACTGACATGAGCCTTGACGGAAAGGTGCTCGCTCTCACAAGCCGACTCGGAAAGGAAGGGGAGGACTGCGCTCTTTACGCTATCACCCCGTCCGGCATCAGAATGATCTCTGACATGATCGACGAAAGTAACGCAACCGTTACCGTTTCGGACAACGGTGAGCTTATTGCCTATACTCTCGGTGCTTTTGGCTCTCTTTACGTCTATGACGTAAGCGAGGGAAAGAGCAGCATAGCCGTAAGCGACAGCGTTTCCGAGTTTGGATTTGTCAAGGACTCGGGAAGCATACTTGTTCTCACAAAGGACACGTCTTTGCAGCTGCTCGACGTCTCGTCAAAAAAGATAAAGCTCCTATCGGGGAAGGTATCCTCATACGCCTCTCTCGACGACGGGGCGCGCATAGTCTACGTCACGGATGAAGATATGCTTTTCCTGTACACCGATTGGAGCAACAGTACGGACAGAATAGCGGAGGACACCGTATCCTTCTGCGTATCGAGCGACGAGAGCACCTTCGCTTACACTGTAAAGAAGGACAGCGGAGAAGGACTCACAGTCACCGAGAGTTATTTTTACAGTGCTCAGAGCTCGGTAAAGCTTGGCGAGGAAATAAGAATAATCGCTCTCGACGGAAAGGGGCAGCACGTATATTTTGAGGATGCAAACGGCTCTCTTTACGTAATGAAGAAGAGAAAAAACAATTTCCTTATACTCGAATCGAAAAAGGACTACCGTATCTCGGGAGACCTCTCCGAGGTGCTTTACGCAGAGGACGGAGGAACGTATATATATTTTGCCGCTGAAAGCGTAGAAAAGAAGGTATCCGAGAGCACGGACGGCTTTTTCCTCCTCATGCAAGAGAATGAAGAAGAAAAAGAAAAATTCACCGAAAGCTTTGCCGCAGAGCTCGGCGAGGACGGGCTTCTCACTCTTTCATATATCACCGCAGAGGCAGAGCCTTTGAAAATAGCCGACAGAGTTCGCCGTGCCGTTCTCTCCGAGAGCGGAAGGAAGGTATTCTTCGACAGTGAGGGTGAAATATTCTTCGCCCAAAAGGAGGATGACACCGAAAAGGAAAAGATCTGCGACGGTGAGCTTTTTGACGGTCTCTTTTATATAGAAGAGGCAAAAGATGCTCTCTACCTTCTCGAGAAGAATTCCGAGGGCGACACCTTTTCGGCATATTGGTGTAAGGACGGAGTCAAAAAGCTTATAAGCGACGCGCTCACAGGGCAGGTCTACCTCGCGCGGGACGGATATTTCTTCTTCGCGGAGAAGAGTGAAAAAGGGGATGACACCGACACGAATATCAAGGATACAGAGGGCGGTTACACTCTCTACTGCACGAAGGACGGCGGAGAGAAGGTACACGTCGCTGACAATATGGTGGCATTCAAATTCAGCAAGGCGTCGGCATATATCATAGCACCGAGCGAGGAGGCTTCCACGGGTGAGGAGAGTGACGTCACTCTGTCTGTATACGGATGCGTAAAGGGAAGCAAATTCAAGATCGTTATAAGAGACATCTTCTATACCGAGGACGGTATTTGCTGAGTTATGCCGTGCATACGGCAGGACCGACATCTAAAAAAATATTTACCCCGACAGACATTCACGGGCTGTCGGGGGTTTTTTCATTTTTCACGTCACAGCGGGGAGTCGGCTATCCCCATTATTGACGGTTATATTTTTTCTATCAGGATAAGCTCACTTGTAAGCGAGGACTCGAGATCGACTCGTATTCCTCTGTTTATAAGCTCGTATCCGCTTACGACAGAAAAGACCTCCTTCTCTCCGTTTTCGGTAAGGTTATCGAGCACGACCTTGTATTCTCCGCTTATATCTATTCCCTTCGGGAAGACGGTCACGGGCTCTTTTGCGTAAGCGTCGGAAAGTCTGAAGACGCCTATCATAGATCTCGTTCTGTCGGCAGAGCTCCTCTCTATCACCCCTGTCCCGACAGGTCGAAGCCCGTTTATCTCGGGGGTGTGGTGGTAGACGAGAGAGTCAGCCGCGTAGGGCCTTACGAAATTCTTATAGATATCGTAGCTGTGCCTTACAAAGTCGAGCTGGCAGGGATTATATTCGCTTCCGTTTGCGTTATAAGAATTTGTCGTCGGCTTTCCAAAGAGGGTGTGTCTTATCTGGAAGTCGAGTGCGCCCTTGGTGTGGCAGTTCATTCCGCTTGCGAGTCTGTCCACGTATTCGGGAGGGAGGACCATGGTCATTCCGTTCGTTATCGCAAAGGAGGCGGGCGCTATCTGCCAGTCGGAGACCCACGTGTGGTCAAAGTTTTGCATCATTCCGAGGTCTGTTCTTCCGCCGCCGCCCGCGCAGTTCTCAAAGAAGACGTGAGGGAATCTCTTTCTGAGTCTTTCGTACATATCGTACACCGCTTCATAGTACGCGAGAGTGTTACAGAAGTGAGACTCACCGTCGCTTGAGCGGACGAATATCTCTCTTGTTCCTATATTGTAATCAAGTCTGAAAAGGTCGGCATTCGTCTCTGTGATGACTCGCGCTATCTCGTTTTCCACCCACTCTGCCGCTTCGGGGATAGTCATATCTATAATAGAACCCGTGCCTCCGCTCGAGTAGCTCTTGCCGAGCCATTCGGGGTGCTCCTTTGCCATATTCGAGGCTCTGCCTATTCTCTCGGGGTCTATCCATATACCGAAGAGGAGTCCTTTTGATCGTATATAATCTATTATTTCCTCTATTCCGTTCGGGTAGAGGTCGGGGTCGGGATACCAGTCTCCGCTGCGCGCGTTCCATTCGGTGCCCTTTCCGGGAGGGCAGAACCATCCTGCGTCTATTATGAGTGCCTCCGCTCCCACGTACGCCGCCGTATCGGCAAAGTGCTTTGTCGCGCTGACCGTCATCACTCTCTCTGTTCCCATTCCCGCGGCGAGGAGTCCGTTCACTCCGCTTGGGTGAGGCTTTGTGAGGACGCTCCTTCTCGTGTGGGCGTGCATTTCGTTCACCGCGTCGTCAAGAGAGCCGAATATCCTCGTTATATGCACCTTCGGTGTTGTGTATCTCTCTTTTGGCTTCAGGATATACTGAGGCGAGGGGGAGGTTATCTTCACGTCAAAGGCAAGAATAGAATTGAGCGCGCCTCCGCTCTGCTCGGGCTCTGCCATGAGGTTCAGTAAAAATTCATATCCGCCCGTATATGCGAGCTGAACGGCAAAGATACCGCCCGTAAGGTTATTCTTAAGGAAGAAGGCAGGATGTCTGTATCTGTCCGCATTGTATCTTCCGGGGATACCGAATATGCCGGTATGCAGGCTATGCCATTTAAAAAGTCCTTCACATCCCCAGCGCGAGGATTCCATAAAGCCTACCGAATATATTCCCGACGGGTCGGGAGCTTTCATATATGCGTTCCAGCCCTCGAGCTCCTCAAGTATTCCTCTCATCGGGGTGATACCGCTGAGGTTTATCTTCCTGTCCGAGAGATTTTCTATTTCGAGGTAACGCGCGATAACGCCCGTTCCGTCAAGCTCTGTGCACACGTTCACCTTGACCGAGAGCTCGGGATTTTTTAGAGAGACCTTGGCAAGGATATATTCGCTTTCGTTCTCACGCGTGAGCCTTTCATTCGTATGTCCGATATATTCGAGGCCGTAGGAAACCGACGCTCCGTTGACCTCGAGAGAAAACACTCCCGTATCAAAGCGTTCTGTTGCCGTTCCCGAGAGGCGTCTTGGCATATCCTCAAGCACGTTGAGGGTATATCCCGAGGAATTGAAGCCCGAGGTGGTGAGTCTTCCCCCTCTCAGCTCCTCCTCATATACTGTCATTTTCCCTCTGTAGGAGAATATCTTCTTTCCGTTCTCATCGTGTGTATAAACGCTCATGAAATCCTTGTTTTTCATTTTTCTTTTTCTCCTTTACTTTCTTATGCAAGCCATGCGCTGACAGTTCCGCTGACAAAAAGGCTGGATATTATACCGAAGGCAAGTCCCACCCACTGCTTTGGCGAGAGTCTTTCCTTGAAGACCAGGCTTGCCGCAATCGTTGTAAGAACGAGTGATCCGGTATTTATTATCGGGAAGAAGACCGCGGACGGCATCTGACCCGCAAGATAGAGATTTGCAACGTGGGGAACCGAGAGGGTAACTCCCGAGAGGAGGCAGACGAGAGCCTGCTTTTTTGACGGCTTGAAGTCTACGTGCTTTTCTCCCTCGAGCTTTCTTTCCTTCGCTCTCGTGATAATATAAAGAACAAGCGAGGAGACTGTTATAAAGGCGAACGCCGAGAGGAGAAAGACGGTCAGCTCGTCCTTGTGCGAGGAGGACTGATGTATCTTCTGCATAACTCCGACTCCGCCGTTAAAGACACAGGAGATAAGAGATATTGCTACCCATTTTATCGACGCCCTCTTTTCTTCTCCGCTGCTTTTGTTCGTGGAGAGGACTATGCAGAGGACCATTATTCCCATTCCGATATACTGAAAGACGTCGATAGTCTCACCGTAGAACAGACCGCTCAGGGCAGCTATAAGCGTGGAGAGGGATACGATCACAGAGGTGTAGGAAAAAGGACCGAGCGAGAGGGCGTACATATAGGTGAGAAGCTGAAGCATAACGAGAAGACCGAACAGTGCTCCGAGTGCCACCGACGTAAAGGAGAAGGCAAGTGCATCCGTCAGGGGAGAATCGGACAAAGGGTCGATAGAGAGCAAAAATATAAAGAGTCCGCAGGAGATACCGAGTATCACGTGAAAGGCGTAAAGGCTCTGGCTGTGCGAGGGAGCACATTTGTTATAGAGCTTACGCGACATACTGTGCACGACAGAGAAGAAAAGCGATATAAAAAGTATCACGGGAACCGGTAAAAGTAAAAGCATATGCGCCTCCGAAAAAATCTTTTGTCGATTGATTATACCACCAATACTCTGATTTGTCAATACGTTTTAATAAAAAAGGCAGATCCATTTTTATATGCGTCGGGTGAGTACGGAGGTGATCTTTTTGTTTTCGGCAGAAAAAATTATTACGCCCTTCACATTATCTTCTTGACAAGAACACAAAAAAGTGATATAATAAATTGATAAAACAAGAAGCGGGATATGCCTACACCGAACAAATAAGCTTTTTGGAGGCTAAAATTATGGAATATAAAATCATCAGCGACTCCTCGTCCGATCTTACAAAGCTCTCGGGCGTTCAGTTTGAGAGCGTACCTTTGAAGATAATCACCTCGGAGAAGGAATACGTGGACAACGCGGATCTCGATGTGAAAGAAATGCTCTCGGATCTTGAAAAATACAAGGGGCGTTCAAGCTCCTCCTGCCCGAATACCGACGATTGGAAAAAGGCGTTTGACGGTGCTGACAACGTTTTCTGCGTTACGATAACGAGCGGTCTTTCCGGCTCGTGCAACTGTGCGAGAATAAGCGCAAACGAATATACCGAGGAGGATTCTTCGAAGAACGCTTTCGTTGTGGATTCTCTATCTACAGGTCCCGAGAACGCGCTCCTGATAGAAAAGCTCCGCGACCTCATAAAAGAAAAGCTTCCCTTTGAGGAGATAAAAAACAAGATCCTCGAATACAAGAACAATACGCACCTTATATTTGCTCTTGAATCTATGCACAACCTTGCCAACAACGGCAGAGTAAGTCCGATAGTTGCAAAGCTTGCCGGAGTTCTCGGTATCCGTGTGGTCGGAAAGGCGAGCAACGAGGGCACTCTTGAGATAACCGACAAGGTGAGAGGTCTTCAGAAGACGGTGGCGACTATAGTTGAGAATATGAAAACGAGCGGATTTTGCGGCGGAAAGGTAAGGATACACCACTGTGAAAACGAAACTGCTCTTAAGGCGGTAAAGGAAGCGATACTAAAGGCTTTCCCCGCGGCAAAGATAGAGACCGCTCTCACGAGAGG
Organism: Oscillospiraceae bacterium; assembly: GCA_015064885.1. Classification (GTDB taxonomy): domain Bacteria; phylum Bacillota; class Clostridia; order Oscillospirales; family CAG-272; genus SIG640. The sequence goes on along the minus strand of SVRJ01000014.1, from coordinate 26,113 downwards.
ACTTTGCTCCTTCTATGCAGAGAGGGGCGGTATCCTCGTAGGATTTGAGGGCGCGGCAAAGGCTTAAAAAACAACCCATCATTCAAGACACAGAGAGATCTGTGTCTTTTTTTATCGCGGGGGTACCCCGCGCCCCCTTAAAGGGGCTTTATGAAATAAAACCCTTTCCTTGCACGCGCGCCGGCGCGTACTCGGTAAGAGGGTGTTACGGAACACCCTCTTAACTCCCGCCGCCAAAGGCTCTGCCTTTGGAAACCGCCAAGGGCGGAGGGATTCGCACCGCTTTGCAAGCAAAGCAATGCTCACAACCTCCCCCTTGGATCCCCCTCCAAAAAGGGGGTCACCCACTTAGGTGGACTTTATGCCAAACGATAAAGCTCTCCGATATTGGTGGAGACTTGCCGACCCTTCGGGCGGAAGTGTTTATTATGTCGTGAGGCATAATAAGAAAATCTCACGTTACAAGACCGCCCGTAGGGCGGAATAGTCATAAGCCCTCACGTGGTGAGAATCACTTCCGCCGAAGGCCGGCCCGTCAAACAATAAGTAAGCCGCCATAAAAACAAAAGATTTAAGATAACCCCACCGCCCCGCACATCACTACTACACCAAAAGCCGCCAACCAATATTTCAGGGGGAATCCAAAGGGGGATTTGGCAGCTTGACTGCATCCCCCTTTGGCAGGGTTCTAAAAAGGGGCAGAGCCCCTTTTTTGTAAGGGACGAGGTCGCGCAGCGATCCTCGATGGATCTTCGCGTAGCGAAGTCCTGTGTAGCAGGGGGTTTCACAACCCCCTCGCCCGGGTGCAGGGCGGGGAGCCCTGCGGAGAAATGGAGTTTTATTTCATAAAGCCCCTTTAGGGGGTGTGGGGTGGAACCCCGCGTTTAACCCCCTTTTACAGTCTCTTCAGCTCAAACGGAATACTCTCCGAGAGTATTCTTCTGAGAGCCTCCCCTCTTACAAAAAGCTCTGCCGAGAGCTGAGAATCCTCAAATGCCGTAAGCTCGGACGCGAGATAATAGCACGCGCAGGAAAACAGATCGTCCTCGATAGGTGCGTTCTTCTCCATATCCACCTGTATCACAAGCAGACGAACGGGTACTTTTCCTCTCTGCCTTTTAAGTATTCTGTCCATCGGTGCGAGAGTCTGGAGAGCCATGGGTATCAGATGTCTTGCCCTCTCCTCGTAGTCTGCCCCGTCGGATGACGGTCTGTCTCCGATAAGCGTAAGCGCACCGAGAAAAATATCTCTGTTCGTCATGCCGCGCTTACCGAAAGGTTGACGAGCTCTGCGGGGTAGATGACCTTAGCTCCGTAGAGGTGGAGTCCCTTGAGAGCGTCCGCAAAGCGGAGCTCGGGTCTGTATGCGTGCACCTTGCTGAGCTGTTCAGCGTATGCGATAGCTCTCTTTGTACGCACCATGCAGTTGTGCTTTCCGTCCTCTGTGACCTTTACGTTGTTGCTGACGAAGATCTTGCAGCCTGCGACGCTTCCGATATAGCCTGCGCTTATAGCTTCCGTGTTATCGGTAGAAAGAGCGATCTTGCTCTTGAGGATAAGAGAAGCGATCTTGGGAGACACCTCCGCAACTATCTCGCAGGTGCTGTCCGCATTTGCCTCTGCGAGCTTGGTTCTCGCGTCGATGATAAGGTCGATGATATTGTCAGCGGTAGCAGTGCCCTCTACGGTTGCTCCGGCGTCCTTGTAAAGAGAGAATATGTAGGAATCCGCCTCGTTTGCGAGTGCGTTTGCCGCTCCTGCCATAGCCGCAGCCATGAGCTTAGGTGAGGACTGTGCCGCGTCAACGTCGTCTATCTGGAAGTTGAACGCCTTCGCTCTGTCGATAACGAGTGTAGCGCAGTTATCCGTGAGAGTCTCGGGAGAGGACATATCCACGTTCTTGGTGTAGTCGAACACGTTGATACCGCCGACGCCGCAGATCTTTACTCTGTCGCCGACGTTCTTTATATCCCCCTCGAAGTCTCTGTTGCAGTTAGCCGCGCCGACGTAGCGCGCACCGAGCTCTGTGAGGAGCTTTTCGCTCCATACCGTCTGAATAAAGTTTGTGATTGCCATAGTTTTTATTCCTTTCTTTTTTGTTTATATGGGGATCAGAAGCCGCCTTTTGCCTTTTCGAGCGACTTCATTACCTTGTCAAAATTGCGTCGGACAGCTCTTCTGTCCATATTTTTTATCTCCTCGAGAGAATAGAGACCGTCACCGCCGCCTCTCGCCTCACCCGCTGAGGAGAGGGCGTTTTTTCTGTTCTGCTCGTCCGCTGCGTTTCTCCTTCTCTCCGAAAGAAGATAAGAACAGACGAGGCTCTCGCCCCTCTCTATAGCCGAGAACGCCTCCTCATCGAGAAGAGAAAGATCGGCATTCGGAATAAGACTTACAAGAGTGCGAAGCTCGGATGCCGTGCTTTGCCCGCGGTGGATACCTCTGACCGTCTCCTTAAGTGCTTCTATCTCTCCGCGCATCTCCTCGTAGGGAAGGGGAGAGGAGAGCGTTTCGGTTCCGTTTTCGGAGCTTTCCTCGGTGGAAACGTATATTTCGGTTGCTTTTTCGTTTTCCATATAGTTTATTCCTTTCCGTTTTCATTTTTCTTTTCGAGTGCGCTTGCGTTTTCTATAAGAGAAGCCTTATCCGAGATTATTCCGTCGGGGAGTCTCTTTATATATTCGGAGGGAGATATTGCCCCGTGCTCAAGAAGCTTGTCGAGTACGGAAAGAGCAACCGTCGAACCGAACTTGCTTCTGTCATTCACCGTGACTCTGCATCTCGGGAGGTATTCTTTAAGAAGCGAGAGCCTTGCGTTCTCCTCACTCGCAGAGGAAACGGGTGCGCCCCTTCCGTCACCGAAGTAGGTGCATATAACGTCCGCCCATATTTCCGCCTGAGCCTCAAGCGCAGAGACGAGAAGGATAACGCACCCTCTCAGCTGACCCTCCGCCGCCTCCTTTACCGCCATGATGGCACTCGTATTCGTAGGCTCGACGTTACCGAGGGCGGTCTCCGTCGCACCGTAAAGCTCCTTCGTGCGCTCGGCTATATCCTTCGTAAGCTCTACGTATCCGTCCTCGAGCCTTCCGCAGCCTACCACCGAAACGCAATCCGAGAGATTTCCTCCTCCGTGCGCTCCGATAGCCACGCCCGGCTCTCCCGTCCACTCGGGAATACGGCTCTTATCGTAGATGACCTTTGAGAAGGCGGTATCCTGCATATGCTTCATCAGCATAGAGTAGGAGGTATTTATATATCTCTGATTCGGTATGATCCCCTTTACGTAGGATACTCCGAAGAAGGAATTCCTTTTCGGCGTGGGTGTGAATACGGCGATAGGGAAGCGTGAAAGCCCTGTGTCTCCTTCCGAGATGAGTATGCCGCACGATTCCTTTATAAATCTCACGCTTCCGTTTTCCTTGCAGAGCATGATATACAGGTCTATGCTCTCCTCTCCGCCGTTTGCGTCAGAGAGCTTCTTTTTTATATCCCTGCCGTGAAGTGCCGCCTCTTTTGAGAGCGCACTCACCGTGCTTCTTCCCTTGATGAGAAAGCAGGTCTGCCTCTCTACCGACGGCTCGCACACGTCTCCGGGAAAAACTCTGTACGGCTCTATCACGTCGGTGACAGGCTCGCCCATATATCCGCCTCCCGATATTACCGAGCTGTCCCAGTGGGTGTAGAGAATACCCGTTCCGTATATCACGGCATCTCTCGCAAGAGAGAAGACGAGCTTACCGAGAGTCTCGCTGTCATTTTTATACGATACGTGCTTTCCGAGCACCGAAAGGGCGCGGATAAAGCTCTCGTTTTTCTGTATACTTATCGGAGCGCCCTCAAGAGAATAAGATATAGAGAACTCCTTTCCCGAGAGGGTAGAGATCACGTAGTCGCATATGCGCTTTATTATATTGAATACAGGCTTCTCTCCTCGGTTTTCCTCGCCCTGCCACTGCTCACCGAGATAATATTTTTCGTACCTTTCGCATTCGTACCTGAAGGAGTCTCCTCTTGCGAGGGCATTCTCCTTGAAATTCTGGATCTGCGCGAGCAGTCTTTTTTCCTTTTCGTTCATTTTCGTATCTTTCCTTTCTGCTTTTTTAAGTGGCAGCTCTCTTACGCGCCTTTAAGATCTATATACACGTCGTGAACTGCCGCTCCCGCGTATCCTTTTATTTTCGCTTCTATTTTTGCGAAGGTGAAGCTTCCTATATTCATTCTGTACACCGGGAACGCGGTAGTCTCCGCAGGGTAGGACGGGCTCTCGTACGTGAAGTGATCCTCACGCCCGTTATCACCGATAAGCGTGAGAGTGAAGCTCTCGCAAAGCCCTCCGAGAGACGCGGAGACAGAAAGCACTCTCTTTCTGTCCGCCTGAGAAAAGAAGTCGCTCGCGCAGGTGAGTATCCTTCCCTCTATCGGGTAGACCGAGTCGGCATCCCTGTCGCTTCCTCGCCCCTCGGTTATAAAATACACTCTGTTTTTCGCACTGACGCAAACGCTTCTGTCAAGGGCAAAGCAGTATTTCGGTGAGTCTATCCCCTCTATTTCCGTCCACACTCCGTTCTGCGTGTCGAGAGAAAAGAGAGAACGCGCACCCGACGAGGGCGAGCTGAGGCAGATAGAATAAAGGCTGCTGTCAAAATGAGAATACGCCATGCTCACGCCCACGTGAGCCTCCCTCTTTGCAAAGCTGTTGTCAAGCGTGGTGCAGTTCACGTCGTAGGAGCTGCCCGAGGGAGAAAACGAGAGCTGAATTATATGAGAGCCGGTATTCAGATACGCATACGCGCCTCCCGTACATACGCAGTCGCTGCCCGATATTCCGTCCGAATCTATAGCGGTAAAGCGTCCGTCCTCTATAAGTCCTACCGTATTTCCTATAGCGGCGGCGAGTCTGCCCGAGCAGTAGAAGCAGGCTCTTATACTGTTTCTGCTCGATTCGAATTTTGGATAGGAGAGGAACAGACCCTCCCCGTCCGCCTCGGCTCTGAATATATGCTCTCCGCTGTAGAGCATGCATTCTCCCGTGTCCGACATCGCACACCCGATAAGCGAAGGCGTGCCGTCAAGAATACCCTCCGCGCTCCTTGGCACGACTGTAAGAACGAGCGTCTCTCCCGCTCTTACACTGCGGCTGAGGGTGACCTCGCGTCCGCCTGTGCCGAGCGTTGCGGTAATATTTTCTCCTCCCGCTTTTGCGCTTAAAACAGAGGTTATCTCCTCACCAAAGCTCACCGAGGAGACCTCCTCGGAAAACGAGAAGGATATCTCCGCGCTTCCCGAAAGTATATTGACGCATGAGAGAAGCTCGTCTCTCTCTACGCGCGGGGAAGCCTTATAAAGGACTCGCCTTCCGAAGGACGCCTCCGAAAATTCCACTCCGTCAAACTCGTAGAAGCTGCCGCTTGAGAAAAGATATATCCTGTTTCCGACAGAGAAGACAAACGAGCTCTCGGGGCGCACTCCGCTGTAGAATACCGGCTCGCCCGGGCTCTCGTTTGTGCTCTCCTCGTATACGGCGTACATCTCGTTTTCGTCCGAGACGAAGCCTATCGCACTTCCGTTGCAGACAACACTCTGCGCAAAGATTATCTCTCCCGGAAGCGAAAAGCCCTTGATAATTCCGTCACGGAGGCAGAGCGCGCCGTTTTTTACCCTGAGGTTTACAAGCCTTTCGGCACACCCCTGATAGAAGCCTCCGTTGCGAAGACCGACCGCCGAGGAGAGCTCAAACCTTACCCGCGATCTGCCTTTCATTCTGTTTATTTTTTTGATATCTTTTTCCTCCTTACTCTTTCTCTGTGCCAAAGCTCTTGCCTGCATGTTTTTTTACTTTTTTCTTACGCCCGATCCGCCAAGGCTAAAAATCCTTAAAGAGGTCTCTCTCCTTTTCCTCACGGTAGAGGGCGCGGCTCATCAGCGCGTACCTGAGTGCCTCGGGCGAGTGAGTGATCTCGTGTGGGTGGTCGGATGCGTCCTCGTTTCTTATTGGGTCGCAGGTGAGAGACGGGAGCGAGGTGATGAGATCCTTGCAGTCCTCGCTTATGCGAAGGAAGGGAGAAGTATTTTCGCTCAGATACTCGCGCACGGTGCGCCAGCCCTGGACCCTTCTGTTGTCGGCAGGCGTTACGGGAGGAAGCGGACAGCCCTCCGCGGCAAATATCTCTATTCCGCTGAGACCGCTGTCCTGCCGCCTGTTATAAAGGTCGGGAGAGACGGTAAGATACCTCACCGGGAAGCGTGAGAGAAATCGTGATGCCGCGCGCCCCGCGTCTCCGAGTGTGAGTCCGCTTTGGCAAAGCTCGTCTATACACCATACGTTTCCGTCTCTGTCCACTCCGAGAAGAAGGAGAGCAAACATATCGAGTCCGTAGTCGGCAGAAGAAAAATAGGTGAGTGAGCGCGGAACGCTTTCTCTGCCGACCACGTGCACGCTCTCCGAAAATTCGGGGAAGAACTGACCCTCGAACACGTCCCACTCTCCGTACAGCCACGCACGCCTGAGTCTGTCGGGGAGAGCGCGCAGAGAATCCACGTATTCGGGGTCTGCCTCGGTAAGTATCGGGTTGTCGAAAAGGCGCGCCGGAATAAACGAGTGATCCGAGGGCTTTTCTCCCTCTCTGTAGCTTCTGTCGATAAAGAGCCTCTTCACCCATGCGTGTCCTATTCCTCCCGGATTGCAGGTGAGATACATCCGCCTCGGGAAGGGCCTTACTCCGCGCAAGCAAGCTTTAAGCACCGAGAATTGCATCTCACTCAGCTGCGTTGCCTCGTCTATAGCGATCACGTCGTATTCCTGTCCCTGATAGCGGAGAACGTCACGCTCGGCATCGCAGTAGCCGAGAGATATGGACGAGCCGCCGACAAATCTCATTATCTTTTCGCTGTCGCTGTAGCTGAAAAGGCTCCCGTATTCCTCGAGCATAGGGTAAAGGTGATTGCTCTTAAGCTCCGCGTACGTCCGCCTGAGAAGAAGACAGCGTATCCCCGGATACCTAAGACAGAGGGTGACGAGCTTTCTTCTCAGAGCCCACGACTTTCCGCCCCCTCTCGCCCCTCCGTAGGCGGTGAAGCGAGCCTTCGAGGAAAAGAACTCCGCCTGCTTTTCGTTCGGTACGCCCTCTATTTTCACCTCGCGCGGCAGTGCCGAGCCTTTAACGCTCACGTGTCCTCACCGTCCGGGTGGGGAAATATAACGGTAAGCCCGGTTCCGTTGTCCACTTCCTCCTCATTTTCTTCTCCCCGCAGAGCCTCTATAAGCCTCATGCAGTGCATATGATCGCCCGAGGAGGAGCCCGAATTTATAAGAGCGTCCTCAAGCACGGTGGATATTCTGTCAGCGGTCACTCTGTCTCCCTCGAGAATAGAAAACAGCTCGTCTCTCCCTATATTCATGTATCTGCAATATCCGCACACGTTAGGGAGAACAGACCTTTCCTTTTTATCCTTTGCCGCGTTCTCCTCATTGCACTTTCTCACGTATTCCGAGAGTGCCTCGAGCAGCTCTCTCGATTTTTCGTCGTTATTCATCTCCCTCACCTCCCGTCTGCGTATATTATACCACAAAGTGACGTGAGACACAGTACCACGCAGTTCCAAAATACGCTTGACAAAGCCGTTTCTTTGTGGTATAATTATAAGGATATAAAAAACACCCCCGAGGGAGCAAAAGGGAGAACAAAATGGGCGTATTTGAAATATTTCTGACCGGTGTCGGTCTTGCTATGGATGCCTTTGCCGCATCCGTGTGCCGCGGCCTTTCGATGAAAAAGATAAACTACAGACACGCACTTATAATTGCGTTGATGTTCGGAGGCTTTCAGGCACTTATGCCTCTCATAGGCTGGGCTCTCGGAAAGACCTTCGAGGGCTATATATCCGCATTTTCACCCTGGGTGGCATTCATTCTTCTTTCCTACATAGGAGGAAAGATGCTCTTCGACGGAATACGCGGAGAGGGAGAATGTGAAAGCTGCGGCTGTGAAGGGCTCAGATTGAAGCAGCTTTTCGGAATGGCGATAGCGACGAGCATAGACGCGCTTGCGGTGGGAGTCTCGTTCGGTGTAAGCGGTGTTCGGATAGTTTCCTCTATAACTATAATAGGTGTGACCACCTTCTTTATCGCGCTTCTCGGAGTCGTGATAGGAAACAGATTCGGTGAAAGGTACAACAAGAAGGCGACTGTCGCGGGGGGAGTTATTCTCGTGGCGATAGGAATAAAGATACTGGCGGAATCCTTTTTTAACTAAAATTTAATCGTGGGGACACCCCACACCCCGATTTTATTATCGGGGTGTTTTAATCGTGGGGACACCCCGCGATCAAAAACGCACGGTGATGAAATCGGGGCGCGGGGTGAAACCCCGCGTTTAAAATCCCCTTTTAGGGGTCGGGGTGTTGACAACATCGCTTTTTTGTGGTATAATAACAGTATCTGCATAAACCATTCGATCTGCAAACCACCCGGGCACTGCCCTGTATATATATTAAGGATAAAAAATGAAAGAAAATAAAGTTATGAAAAACGCCGCCTGGATAATCGGCTGTAAGGTCGTCCAGGCTGTCTTCCACCTCGTCGTGACAATGATATCCGCAAGGTATCTTTCTCCCTCGGGCTACGGGCTTATAAATTACGCGGCATCGGTTACCGCATTTCTCCTCCCCGTCATGCAGATGGGACTCAACGCCATCCTCGTCCACGAAATACTCAACCGCCCCGACGAGGAGGGAAAAACACTCGGAAGCGCACTCTTTATGGCATTCCTTTCGGGAATCATGTGCGTGGGCGGTGTCTTTGCCTTCACCTCTGTCGCAAACGCGGGTGAGACCGAAACTATAATAGTCTGCACCCTCTATTCCTGCCTCCTCATAACGCAGAGCATGGAGCTCCTGCAGTATTATTTTCAAGCCAAGCTGATCTCAAAGTACGCGTCTATAACCATGCTATTTGCCTACGTTATAGTCTCCGTATATAAAATATCTCTGCTTATAGCAGGCCTCAGCGTATATTATTTTGCTGTAGCTCAGGCACTCGACTACCTCATTATCGGTGTAGTCATGATCATTATATACAGAAAAAAGGGAACACAGAAGCTCAGCGTATCCGCGCGGACTATAGGCCGCCTCTTCAAAAAAGGAAAGTACTACGTCCTCTCCGCCCTCATGACCACGTTTATCGCTCAGTCTGACAAGATAATCATGAAGATAAGATGCGGCGACAGTGAGGTAGGATTCTATACGGGTGCATTTCAGTGTGCTATCATGACAAACTTCATATTCGGTGCGATAATAGACTCGGCGCGCACGTCGATACTTGAGAGCAAGATGAAAAACGACGGCAACTTCGAGCGGAATATGAAGCGCCTCTATTCGCTCACCTTCTACCTCTCTCTCCTCCAGAATCTCGCCATCACCCTCCTCGCACCGATAATAATAGGAATAGTCTGCGGCTCGGCGTATACCGAATCGGTAAATATGCTTCGTATAGTCGTCTGGTATACCTCCTTCTCTTACCTCGGAAGCGTGCGCGACGTGTGGATACTTGCGGAAGGAAAGCACAAGTACCTCTGGCTTATCAACCTCACGGGAGCGATATTCAATTTCTCGATGAATATGATAGTCATCCCCGCCTTCGGAGGAATAGGCGCAGCCTTTGTGTGCGTGCTGACACAGTTCTTTACAAACTTCCTCGTCGGCTTCATCGTAAAGCCTATAAGAGGAAGCAACACGCTATTCTTGCAGTCTCTGAATCCGAAATACCTTGTTGAGATGGCAAAAAGCCTTGTCGGAAGATAAAAGCTCCGCTTTTCGCTTACCAAAACGCAAAACAACCGACGGTTGAGTGATTTTTCGCCAAACGGTTTAGTAAAACAACCTATAGCCTATTCAAAAAAGTATGCCTCGGGTGTATAATTAAAGCACCAAATTCGAAAGGACGGTAGCATTATGGATAACGATACACTCGGAGCACGCATAGCGTCTCTAAGAAAAGAACGCGGATACAAGCAGGACGAGGTTGCCGAAAAGCTCGGTGTCTCCCCACAGGCGGTAAGTAAGTGGGAGAACGATATTTCCGCACCCGATATAACAGCCCTCCCTATACTCGCGTCTATGCTCGGTACAACGGTAGACTTTCTCCTCACCGGAAAAAAGGACAAGACACCCGAAACAGTCTACTTAAAGGAAGATGGCAGAGCGAAAATAGACGACCTCGTTCTTAAAATAACAGTAGACGACGACAAAGACCACATCAGAGTAAATCTCCCGGTCCTCCTTCTCAAGGCCTTCAAGTTCGACCCTGATATGATGGGGAATATGGGCATCAATATGGGAGGCGTCACTATAGACTGGGCGCAGATAATGACTCTCATAACAAACGGTGTTGTCGGAAAGCTGATCGAGGTGGATTCCGAAGACGGCTCCCACGTGGAGATCTGTGTGGAGTAAATCAAAATGAGAATACGCGTCAAGGACACCGACACAAATATACGCCTCGCAATTCCCGACCTTCTTATATACAGCAGACTTACGCTCGGACTTGTGAAGAAATATTCGGGCTTCGATCTGATGAAAGAAGCCGACCTTAAAAGCCTACGCAAGGCGGTTCGGAAATTCAAAAGAAGACACAAAAATTTTGTCCTCGTTGAGGTGCGATCAAAAGAGGGTGAGGACGTAACAATAAAGCTTTGATACCGAAGGATCTTTACCGGGGTTTCTGAAAAAATGCAGAAGCCCCCGTTTTTTGCCGAACGGGAAGCGGAGAAGCAGTATTGTTGCAGCACGCGTATCACACGGGAAAAACGTAAATTTAACACTTCATAAACATTATATCAACATCAAAAAAATATATAAATGCTATAATAACTACAAAATAAGATGAATTTCCTCATTTTGTCGGAGCGTAAAAAAACTTAATGAAAGAAAAGATCAAAGAAACACTCAAAAAAATAATATTTTTTATCATCAACCCGAGATTTCTCTTCTGCTTCGGAATAGCCTGGATAATAACCAACGGGTGGTCGTACGCCATGTTCACTATAGGTATGTTTTTCGATATCGGCTGGATGATAGCACTCTCCTCGGCTTACCTTGCGTTTTTGTGGCTTCCCGTCTCCCCCGAAAAGCTCGTAACTATCGCCATAGCGATGTTCCTCCTCAAATGGCTCTTTCCGAACGACGAAAAGACTCTCGGAAGACTGAAGGAGATGCACGCCCTCCTAAAAGGCAAGCACAACGACAGAAAGGCACGCAAAAAGGCAAGGGAAGAGAGCAAGGACGGAAAAAGCGACGAAAAGGACGAAAAGACCGAGTCGGGCGAAATTGAAAAGGGAACCGACAATGGCGTTGAAAACAAAAACAGTGAAAACGAAGACAATATAAACGAATGACAATTACTATATAAGGCTGCCTCATTAAAGGCAGCTTTTTTTCGTGGGGACCCGCGCCGGCACGTTCGGCAAGCCGAAGGTCATTTCGTAAACGAAATGTGCGAGGTTGCAAGCAACCTCGCACTCCAAAAGAATTTTATAAAATAAAACTCCTTTAGGGGGTGCGGGGTACCCCCGCGTTTAAATCCCCTTTAGGGGTTTGGGGGAAAGTTGGGCGCAAAAGAAAAAGGACTTTATAAAATAAAGTCCTTTTAGTGGGGCTGCCCCGTTAAGGCAAGCTGTCGTAGCTCTGCCTGTTATTTGTATACAAAGGATCTCCACGCCGTCTTGTTCTTTTCAAAGTCTGTTATAACGACGTAGCTTACTCCGTTGTTTTCGTATTTCCAAGTTCCGGATACCGGGAATCCGAACGAGGATACCGAATACGAGCTGTAGTCAAGGTAGTTCACTAACTTCAGTAGGAAATCGTTGTAGGTCACGCTCGTCGCAACGAGAGGAAGCACCTCGCTGACGATTCCCTTTATCTTTTCAAGGTCGAGCTTTCTGAGGCTTCGTATAAGTCCCCATACAACGTTTCTCTGCCTTTCGTTTCGGTAAAAGTCGTTCGAACGCTCATTTTTCTGGGTGACGGGGTTGAATACCTTTCTTATTCTCGCGTAGTGGAGAGCCTGCGCCTCTTCAAGGTGAACGTATACGAAGAAGTCGGGGTTCTTTTCATTTCCGGCAAACTGAGCTCTAAGCTCTGCCTTCATATCCTCTGTGAGGTGGTTTCTGAGTGCGTAAAATTCCGCATAATAGAGAGGAACGTCAACACCGCCCATGATTCCGAGCACCTTATTGAAAACAGAGAAATTGACGACTACGTAGTCGTGTATCTGTACTCCGAAATTGTGGGAAATAGCGACCGCGAGGCGTCCTGCGCTCGTTCCGATGCTTCCCGATCTTGCGTATATGGAATTTATCTTGGTCCAGCCGTACGACGGGTCGTATACCTTCATGTCTCTCGGGAAGGATGAGAGAATAACGCGTTTGGTCGCTTTATTAAGGGTTACCACCATGATGGTATCCGATCTTCCGTTGAACGAGGTATCTCTCGTGTCCACGCCTATCACCAGAATGTTATACAGGTCACTGTCGGTGACCGTGACACCCGTTATCGGAATAGGCTCTGTCTCGGGAGCGGGGGCAACTATGATGCTCGAGCTTCCCGGTGTGGTATCTGTGGAGGGCTCTGTGGTAACGTCGGGAGCGGTCGTATCGCTCGGCTCGGTCGTTACGTCGGTGGATGGGTCGGTTATCCAGTCCTCGGTATTTTCTTCCGTCGTTGTGCCCGAGGAATTTTTTGCATACTCGCGCACTACGTCGGCACATCCGAATCTGTAAGCCTTCTTGCAGAAGTCGAGCAGCTCTTTCGAGAACCGATCTTCGAGGTGGGAGAGGTCGGCATTTTGATCCTCGTCGAGGAGCTTGCATATCTCATAGCAGTTCACTCCCTCTGTGAGATATATCTCATACGTATCGAGTATTATTCCTCTTTTAACCTCGGCTATCTCCTCGGGAGAATAGTCGCTTCCGGTGTAGTCGCCGTCTCTTTCTATTATCTCCCTCAGCGACATGAGGTTTGTGTTTATTCCGGTATCCATTGTTTCGTGATGGATATTTCCGTATATCATATAGCCTATAGTGTACGCCACACCGCCGAGAGCGAGCAGAACGGCAAGGAGGACACAGAGGACGATGATAGAGACCTTGGCGAATTTCTTTTTTCCAAGCTTTGATTTAAGCGATCGGTTTTCGGGTAAATGATCTTTTCTGTTTTTAAGACGCATTTTTTCCTCCGTTCTTTATCTTCAAAGTGCAATAATATCTTATTTTATATATTGTATCATGTAAATATCTTTTATTCTACAGACAAAAGAAAATTATATTTAAATTTTTTTACATTTTGCGCTTTATTTCAGCAAAAAGTGTCAAGCCCCACACCCCGATATCATCACCGCGCGTTTTTGATCGCGGGGTTCCCCCAAATTTAAAAAAAGGAAAAAAGTTCTTGACAGTTGCTTTTTGATATGGTATAATAATAATGATAATTAACCAAAGGGGGAAACCTAATGAAGAACATTTTGGAAAAGAGCGGCTTTATATGCGATATGGACGGAGTTATATACCACGGCGACAGGATACTTGACGGTGTGACGGAGTTTGTTAACTGGATGATAGAAAACAATAAGAAATTCGTATTCCTCACAAACAGCCCCGAAAAGACACCCCACGAGCTGAGCATGAAGCTTGAGAGAATGGGCCTTGCCGTTTCTCCCGACTGCTTCTACACAAGTGCGATGGCAACGGCAGAATTTCTCCGCAGTCAGGCACCCGGATGTACCGCGTACGTTATAGGAGAGGCTTCTCTCGCGAAGGCTATGTACGACCAGGGCATCTATATGAATGATATAAATCCCGACTACGTCGTTATAGGCGAGACGAGGACCTACTGCTTTGAAAAGATAGAAAAGGCTATAGCCCTTGTCAACAACGGAGCAAAGCTTATAGGAACGAACCCGGACACGGTGGGAGTCACCGAGCACGGAATAATGCCTGCGACAGGCTCGCTGGTCGCTCCGATAGAGATAGCGACCGGAAAGAAGGCGTACTTTGTCGGAAAGCCGAATCCTCTCATGCTTCGCCACGGGCTGAAGAAGCTCGGCTGTCACAGTGCGGATATCGCCTTTATCGGTGACAGAATGGACACCGACATCATTGCGGGTATAGAATCGAACGTTGATACCGTTCTTGTTCTCAGCGGAGTTACCGCGAGGGAGGATATAGATGCGTTCCCGTACAGACCTAAGTATATTCTGAACGGTGTTGGGGATATTGTAAATCAAATATAAGGCTTTATTTTGGTGCAGGGTGGATATCCTGCACCTTTTTTGCCCCAAACCCCTAAAGGGGCTTTAAACGCGGGGGTACCCCACGATTAAAAATTCCATTCGTGTATAGTTTTTTACCAACTGATACAGATAGAAATATAATATTCAAAAAAAGTCCTTGACTTATTCGGGAAAAAATGATATAATTATTTTGTAGAACTGTTTACGGAGGTAGGAATATGAAAATGAAGCTTTTTTCCGCTATCATACTCGCGCTGACTTTAGTCACGCTCTTTTCCTCATGCGCTTCCGTAAGCAACGGCGACCTGCACCTGCACAACGGCACAGAGCACACCTCGGGCGAGAGCGAAGGACTTGCGATAGATTCTCTCGGTCCGTATTTTGCCCTTCCGAATGACGGCCATACCCACACTCCGGTGACAGACCCCGCAGTAGAACCCACCTGCGCCAAGGAAGGCAAGACAGAGGGCTCTCACTGTTCTCTTTGCGGACTTATCCTCGTTCCTCAGCAAAGTATACCGAAGAAGAAAGAACACAACTACGGCGTATACCCGGCTTACGACTCCACCTGCTCGGAGGAGGGAAGGACGGAAGGCTACGGCTGTCTCGACTGCGGACTCATGGTCATCCACCAAGGAATAATATCAAAGAAAAACCACACTCCAACGTACATTCCGCAAAAGAACCCGACCTGCTCAGAGGAGGGCTACACCGACAGTACCGTGTGCTCGCGCTGCGGATTCGTCTTCATGGAGTCTCACGTTATATCAAAGCTTCCTCACACTCCCGTGAACGACCCTCCCGTAGCTCCCGACTGCACGAACGACGGAAAGACGGCAGGCATCCACTGCTCAAAGTGCGGAGAGATAATAAAGGCGCAGGAGGTAGTGCCGAAGGACGAGACAAAGCACAAATTCGTGCGCACTACCGAGAAGAATCCGACAGGAAGAAAGCCTGGCGCAACCGTCGGTATCTCCTGCTCGGCATGTAATATGGTATTCCTCGAATCGAAGGAGATCCCCGCTCTCGGCCATACCGACTACAGAGCGTACGAGGGAAGCTTCGGATACTATTTTCTCAGCGTTCTCGACGGAGGAAAGGAGCTGTGCGCTCTCTATGACAGCATAGACGCCTCTATGTCGAGATTCCATAACGACACGAGCGTAGACGTCGAGAGCAACAACATCGTTGCCGTGATCGACTACGGTGCACTCGATCTCACCTCCGCTCAGGCGGTAACCGTGTGGACAATATACAGAGCTGATCACCCGCTCTATTACTGGATATCGAATGCGGTGGGCTATTCCTCCTCGCAGATAACGGTATACACGTCGGATGAGTTCCGCCTCGGCAGTGCAAGAGAAAAATACAACGAGGCGATATATGAGGGTGTCCTCGAGATAAGCAATTCAATTCCCCTCGACGCTGACGCATACGATATAGTAAAGACTGTCCACGACCGCATAGTTCTCGGAATGGACTACGCCTATATGGAAAACGGAGAGCCCGAGGAGGCTATCTGGGCACACAGCGTGGTAGGCTTCTTCGTAAATAAGGCGGGCGTATGCGAGACCTACGCAAAGGTATTCCAGCTCATGCTCAACTACCTTGACGTCGAATCTATCTACGTTACCGGTGACGCGGGCAAGGTAAAGCACGCATGGAACCTCGTTCAGATGGACGACGGACAGTGGTACTGGTTCGACCTCACGTGGGATGACACACCCGGAATAGGCCCAGGATTTAACTACAACTACTTTGCGGTTACCGACAAGCAGCCTATAGGCTTCTCCGACTTTACGACGTCTCACACCTATCAGGCGTCTACAGAATACGACGTAAGCTTTATGTATACGATTCCCAAGAGATCCGAATTCGTATACGTAAAAAAGGAGGACCGCCTCCCCGAAAAGATAATCAGACTTGAGGACAACCTCTGGCAGATAGACCCGGATATAAAGCTGGGCGATATAGAAAACGTAACCAAGATCTCGCTCGGTAACTTTGATGACATGACGGTCAGAGATTACCTCGATCACCTGTCGCTAAGTATATTCTCCTTCACCGAAAAGCAGCTTACAATAGGAAAAGCAAGAGTAACGATAAAGGCAGAGAACGGTCGGATAACGTCGGTCACGATGTCAAGAATAAGCTATTAAAAAAAAAGGAGCCTTATTAAAAAAATGAACTCAGGAAGATCTCATAAGGGCGTTTTATATTCGGTGCTCGGCACACTGATGTCGGTGGCATTCATCTGCCTTGTAAGCGGAATAGTATTTTTAATACTCGGAGCGGTAAAGAACTACAGCGTATGGATCTTCGGAGCAGGCTCACAGGAGATCCTCCCCGCATTTATCGGTGTGTCCTTTCTCCTGATCGCCGTGCCTATGCTCACGATACTTATTATCGAAAAGAAAAACCTCCGCAAGATATGGATACCCCTCCTCTGCGCTTGCGTATGCGTTACGGCTGTTACAGTCGCGCTCGTTATGATAACCTCTCCGAATAACCATTACACCGTGGAGGTGTCTGACAACGGAAGATACACCGTTATCATATGCGAGGCAAACAAAGGGGAAGAGAACGAGGTAATATTCTATCAGCTTCTCGGTGATAACCTGATGAGAAGGATGAGCACCTCGAAATGCATCTGCGAGGGATACAGACCTATATCCGAGGGTAACGCAGAGATAGAATGGAGCGAACGCTCCTTTACGGTGAAGATCCCCTACGGAGATAACGACTTCAAGAGGCAGACCTTCTCTTGCATTGAGGACTGATACCGCCAAAAACCTATATTGATAATACAAAACCGTCTCCAAGCGAGGCGGTTTTTCTTTTTTTAAACGCGGGGCGAAGCCCCGCACCCCGATAACATAACCGGGTGTTTTTGATCGCGGGGTACCCCCATATATAAAAAAACAAAAACTACTTGCTTTTTGTATTCTTTTATGCTATAATATTAAAAAAGAAAGAAAATAACGGAGAATCACCATGACAGAAGAAATTATCTATAAAGAGATCCCCTACGGCAAAAACGTAAAACACTACGACACCTCAAAGCCCCCGAAATATCAGCTCGGTATCTTTACCGGCCTCATCTACGGCCTCAGTAAAATACTTATGATATCAAAGGAATATAAGGTCGAAAAAATAAATATGGAGGATATAAAGCCTCCGTATATTCTGCTGAGCAACCATATGTATTTCGTCGATTTCTACCTCAATGCGATAGCCACCTTCCCGCATAAGGTCTATAATATAGCCACCGTTGACGGATATTACAGAAGACCACTCCTCATGGAGCTAATAGGCTGTATGTGTAAGAGAAAATTCACCACAGACCCGAGCCTCGTTTCATCGGTGGAGAACGTCCTCTTTAAAAAGAAGGGAATACTTTCAATGTACCCCGAGGCGAGATATTCTCCCGTCGGAACGACGGCAATACTCCCCGATTCTCTCGGCATGCTCATAAAGAAGATGAACGTTCCCGTGGTAGTTCTTCTCCACCACGGAAACTATCTGCACACCCCCTTCTGGAACTACAGGCAGGAGAGAAGGGTACCCCTCTACACGACTATGGAGTGCGTCCTTTCACCCGAGCAGATAGAAAAAATGGACTACAGCGAGATACAGACCTTCATCACAGAGAAGATGCAGTACAACGAGTACACATGGCAGAAGGAAAACAAAATAGAGATAACAGAGCCCTTCCGTGCGGAGGGCCTCCACAAGATACTCTATCAGTGCCCGAAATGCAAGGCGGAAGGGAAGATGACGAGTAAGGGCACTATCCTTTCCTGTACGCATTGCGGCAAGGAATGGGAGTTATCTACTCTCGGTGAGCTTTCCGCTCTTGACGGAGAGACCGAATTTTCTCATATTCCCGACTGGTTCGAGTGGGAGAGGGCAAACGTAAGAGCAGAGATAGAGCGCGGAGAATATTACTTCGAGGACGAGGTGGATATCTATTCGCTTCCCTCGTGTATGAAATTTCAGCACGTCGGAAAGGCGAAGCTCACCCACTCTGCCGACGGATTCACCGTAGAAGGAGAATATAACGGCAAGAAATACCGCATAAGGAGAGGCGTCTTCGGAATGTACGGAGTACACGTCGAGTACGATTACTGCTACGTCCGCCCCGACGACTGCATAGACATCTCTACCGAAAACGACTCACTCTACTGCTACCCGACAAAGGAAAACGTAATAACAAAGCTCTCGTTTGCGACAGAGGAGCTTTACAAATACAAGATGGAAGCGCGTATGCTCAGAAAGAAGCTCGCACGCGAGAAGCGTGAGCGAGAGAAGCAAGCCACTCTCACCGAGGTAAGCGTATAAACGCCAAAAGCCCTATTAAAAAGATCAAAGGAGAAAAAATATGCTTTTTGCGAACTGCCATAACCACTCTACCTTTTCGGACGGCGCGCACACCCCCGAAAAGCTCGTCACCCTCGCAAAGGAGGAAGGGCACAGGGCGATAATACTCACAGACCACGATACGGTAAAGGGAAGCTTTTTCGCACAGAGAAAGGCAAGAGAGCTGGGCCTTCTTTCGCTCCTCGGATGTGAATTTTCCACAGTGGGCTTCAACACGGGCTTCCACCTTCTCGGAATAGATTTTGACCCCGAGAACAGAGAGATGAGGGAGCTGCTCGCACGCGTGTCGAGAAAGCAGACCGAACGCTCGAGGATACTCTTCGAGAGGGGAATAGAAAGCGGAAGAATGCCGAGAGGAGTCACCTGGCAGGACGTCCTTGACAGCTATCCGAACAACGATTACTTCTGTAATAATCAGGTGTTCGAAACCATGCTCAAAAAAGGACTCTACGAGCGCATGGACTACGCAAAATTCTTTATGGATAACTTCAGACCAAAGCGCGACGAGGAGCTTGAGATAGAAAGGATCACCGGCCTTCATACCCCGAATATAGAGGACGTGGTAAGAATAATAAGAAATGCGGGCGGTGTTCCGATAGTGGCTCACCCACACGCAAAGCAGAAATACGTTGACAACCTTATATCTATAGGCGTTATGGGCTTTGAGGTGAGACACCCCGACCTTCGTAACGACGGTGAATCCGAGGAGTTCCAAAGAATATGCACCGAGAGAAAGCTCTATAAGCTCGGAGGAACAGACCACTACTGCGTTCTCGGAGGGTATATGGAGGTCATGCCGTGGCACAGACTCCCGCCCGAGGTTGGATATACCACCGAGGAGGACTTCATGGCAATATACGAAAGAAGGCTCGGATAGAGCTGAAAAACAAAAAAAGGCTATTCCATTTTTTATTCGCGCCGGCGCGTACTCGGCTTTTCTCAAAAGCTTTCGGGGTGTTGAGTAAAACCCCGCGTTTGAGTTTTTCCGGGCGCGGTGCTTCGCCAAAAAAAGAGAAGGAGCTTTTCCACCGAATAAGCGGGAAAGCTCCTTTTTGCGGCTTTATTTTTCTTCCTCAGCCTCCACGGGAGCCTTCAGAACAACTATAGCCTTTTCTATCTTGTGCTCGTTTATTCCCTCTACCGAAATACTGAGCATGTCTGTCTCAACGTCAAATACGCTTCCGTCCTCGGGAATAGAACCGTAAAGACCGAGAACAAATCCGCCAAACGTCTCGGAATCATCGTCTCCGAGCTCGAGAGAAAGTGCCTCTTCAACGTCCGAAAGGAGAGCCACACCGCTTATCTGCCACCTGTTCTCCTCAATGAGAGTGATAAGCTCCTCGTTTTCTTCCTCTTCGTTCGTATCCGCAAAATCACCTACAAGACACTTTATAATATCGGTAAACGTAACTATACCGTAAACTCCGCCGTACTCGTCAAGCACTATGGCAAACGGAGCCTTGTTCGTCTTCATATTTTCAAAGAGAACGTCAGCCTTTACTGTGTTTGGAACAAAGTACGCGGGAGACATAGCCTTACCCATGACCTCGTCGCGCGTCTTGTTTTCAAGTCGGAAGTACTCGCGCGCATCGAGAATACCGAGTATGTCGTCAACGCTCTCACCGTATACGGGATAACGTGAGTAACGGCTGTTGTTGATTATATTATCCCATTCCTCGGCACTGTCCTCAATGCAGAGCATAGTGATGTCGAGTCTGTGAGTCGCGATCTCACCTGCGGTGATATCGTCAAATTCGAATATGTTCTCTATAAGCTCCTTGCTGTATTCGTCGATGCTTCCGTCCTCGTGAGCCTCGTCAACGAGCGTGAGCACCTCACCCTCTGTTACGGCAGCCTCAGCGGCAGGCTTGAATATCTTTGTTATGAGCTTCTTCCAGAGCATGAATATAATATTTATGGGCGTGAGTATGAACATTATTATCCTGAGGAAGCCGGCTACCGCCATAGCGAACCCTTCGGGGTGGTCCTTGGCAAGGCTCTTCGGCGTGATCTCTCCGAAGATGAGAACTATCACCGTGATAACTGCCGTAGATACTGCGGAAGCATATCCGGATATCTTGGTCTCGGCGAGCAGCTCTATAAACCATACCGTAGCCACAGAGGAAAGAGCGATGTTAACAATGTTGTTACCCACGAGAATAGTGGAAAGGAATTTGTCGTAATTTTCGCAAAGATTGAGAGCGAGGACAGCCTTCCTGTTACCCTCCGACGCAAGGTTTTTAAGTCTGGTTTTGTTTATTGATGTGTATGCAGTTTCGGTCGATGAAAAGAATCCCGAAAAAGCAAGGCAGACGAGCATAATGGCTATCGTCCATAAACTACCGTCAGGCATTTTTTTATAAAACTCCTTAAAATAAATAATATTGTTTTTCCGATATTACAAAAAAAGCAGGGAAACGCAAAAAAGCATAAGCCTGTTTTCACAGATTTATGCGTAGAATGAACTTTTTATATAAATACGTTTCGGGCAGTTCCCGTCCGCGTCGCCGTTGTCCACTTTGAATTTCTCCTGTTTTGGTGTAATGTGATTCGGTTTTATAGATTATATCACAAACCGAACGGTTTGTCAATAGAAAAGGCAAAAGTTTTTTGTTTTTTATATTTTTTATCACGATTTTACAAAAAGTTTTAATTGCAAATACTTAACCGAAACAAAGGTGTGTTAAAATTAGAAAAGATCAAAGCCAAGGAGAACTGTGCAAAATGGAAGCAATAGAAAAAATGATCCCGAATTCAAGCAACGGCACGCCTATGAGCGCGGAGCACGAGAGAAGATATATATATTTCAAGGTGAAATTCAACAACTTCCGTAACGTGAGCGGCTCGACGGAAAACGCCGTTATCGACCGCGAGGAGCTTTCCGAATGCGAGTGCGTGCTCTGCCTCCCCGACAGCTACACCGACGACGGAGATGAGACCCAGCTCATTCTTTCCTTCCACGGAGCCGGCTCTACCGTGTGCGAGGCTGAAAAGAAGATAGGCGGTGTCCATTACGTTTCAAAATGCATAGACGCCGGATATGCCGCACTCGACGTGGCGGGAGCCGCACCAAGCGGTCTCACCCTCGGCTGCCCCGAGCATATCTTCGCTATATATAAAGCGTATAAATACGCAGTAAAGCATTATAATCTCTCCGAAAGAGTCCTCGTGTCGGGCGCGTCGATGGGCGGCCACGTTGCAATGAACTTTATCAATACCTTTCCCTCTATAGTTATATCGGCAGGCCTGATATACCCGAGACTCAATATAGACGGAGTCACCGTCGGCGATCACTACTGTATCGGAACGTGGGATAAGAGAAGCAACGTCGGAGCGGACGGAAAAACGACCTACGACAGAATAATAGACTGGTATCACTTCCCGAGCGGAGAGTGGTGCGAGAAAAATACGATAGGCTTCAATCCCTATAAGGTCAGATCCTTTATAAATTCGGACGGCGAGCGCGTAGTGATCCCGCCCTGCCCGATAAAGATATGGCAGGGAACCGCAGATAAAACGGTAGACCCGGTCATGGTAGAGGAATTTGTAAGCTCTGTCCACCGAGGCGGCTGCTATGCCGAGCTCCACCTCATGGAGGGAGTGGGCCATAAGATGAATGACTTTATGAAAGAGGAGCTCCTCCTCTGGTTCAATAGATTCATATAAAAATAAAACCGCATATCCGCAAAGCCGGAGGACCTTGCTCCTCCGGTTTATTTTTACACCAAAAAGCCTCCGTCACCCTGCACAAAGAAAAAGGAATATTTTTGTGCACTCATACAAATGTGAGGAAAAGCGACAAATTTACACTTGACATTTTTTTACGCATATGATATAATTAAAGCGGAAACGGCAGATGCGTCTCGAGATACCACTCACGGAATGACGAGGGTGACCGCCGCAAAAAGGAGGTCGTGTATGTGAAACACAAAACCGCAAAAGCGAACGTAAGAACAAGAACAAGGCTTTTTAGCCTGCTGCTCGCTGTGCTTATGATGCTTTTCTGCTTTCCCGTTACGGCAATCGGGGCGGATGGCGTCGAGGAGCCGATAAGCGAAACGCTTGAAGAAACTGCCGATGCCGGGCTTTCGGCATTTGAGCGCGGTGTCGGAGAGCTGTCACCCGAAGCGCTCGAGAGCATGACTCTGAACGCCGCCGACGTGCCCGAGGTGATAAGCGCACAGGCAATAGCAGAGAAAGACCACGTTCTCAGACTCAGAGAACAGGAAGAAAACCTGAACACGGTAGTCTTTCAGAACAGAGACGGCGGAAAGACGGTATATCTTTACGCCAACCCCGTAAAATATGTTGACGCAAACCGAAACGTAAAGGATAAGAGCACCGCGCTCAAGGCGGAAAATATAACCCTTAACGGGAAGACGTACTCGCACTCGGCAACCGAAAACGTATTCGGTCAGTACTACCCGACAATGCCGCAAAACGGTGTGCTTATCACATTCGGGCAGTACACTGTTGAGATGACACCCGTAATTACAGGAATACTCACACTCCGTGACACTGCTGTCGCAAACAATAAGGTTACGTATAACAAAGTTTTCGGCAACGGCACGAGTCTTGTATATACACCTACACTTTCGGGCGTAAAAGAGGACATCATCCTGCAAACGTATATGGGCAAGTCTTCTTTCTCATTCACGCTTAAAACGAACGGTCTTGCGATCGTTCAGACCGAAAGCGACACCTTCCTTGCAGACTTTGAGGGTAACAAGGTCGCTTCCCTCGGTAAGGTGGTCATCACCGACCGCGCAAACCATACCGCATATGGAAGCATGACGGTTGCTGCAAAAACCGAGCGCGAGGAATATACCGTTACCATCAATGCTCCGGTCGAGTTCCTTACGAGCAGCGCGACTGTTTATCCGGTTACCGTAGATCCGACGTTTGTGATAAATGAGACTTACGAATCCGGACTTGACGATTACGGTAATGCGCAGTATTCGACAGCCATTGAAGACCTTTGTGTATATGACGGGACATCAGATCCGCTTTATGATGATATCGCAACTATAGGCAACTACTCGGGCAATTATAAGTCGGCAATGCTCTATAGGATCAAGGCGGACGCATGGAGCGGAATGAATCTGGATGCATACGTAAATAATATAAGATTCGGTGGAGCTGCACTCAATATTGAAGTCGGTGCATTGACATCAAATATCGGTGTTGCCGTCTCACCTTCTTCGGCTTCTTGGACGAGCGGTTTGTCTCAAAATGTTGAATCGGTATTTATGGATTACGACGTAGATTCTAATTCTAACGTTACCTCTTTGTATCGTAATACGGTCGTTAACAACAACGATATTGCTGTCGTTAACATTACAAATATAATGGACTATTGGGCAGACAATCCGGCTTTAATAAATTACGGTATGATCTTATATGTCAACAATGATTATGAAGTAACTACACCTCAAAGCAGTTTCAACATATACCAACTTGAAGAAAGTTCTTCAAATGTATATATAACAATAGATTACGGAGAGCTTAACGGTTCGTTTTTCATCAATTCCTGTAATAGCGGAAAATTTTTGACAGGTTCGGGAGGAACAAGCGTAACGCAAGCGACAAAGCAATCAGTAACAACGTTCCAAAGTTGGACATTTATTTATAAGGGTTCTAATCAGTATTACATAGCACTATCTGAAAATACAAGCAGACTTTTGTGTATGGACGATAATTTTTCTGTTTCAATATGTGAAGAAGGAGATATGAACAGTGATAATTATACATGGTATTTAAATTTTGATATTGACAGAGTTTCAATTTTTAATGTTGCCATGGACGAATATCTATATTCTCCGGCAAGCGGAAGCACACTTGGTAACAGTATGGCAGAAGAGGATTCTTGGTGGCAAGTGTGTAAAACAAGTTCGTATGTTCCTCTTACAAGTTTTAAAATAGCGGATATTTTTGTAGATATAAATGAGGACATAATCCCTAGTATTTATGATAAATATCCAAGTAATGCCACATTCGCGAGTGTAAACGATTTTATGTTTACGTCATCAAATGATTCAATAGCAAAAGTTTCTTCGGACGGAAGCATAATCGGAATGAGTAATGATTGCTGTAATATAACTGCAACACATAAAATCAGCGGAGTAGCATATAACTTCTACGTTACTGTTGGGCAACTGTTTAAAGATGGAAAATATTATATTGAAAATAAGGGAAGCGGTTTATCGTTGAGTTGTTCTTCACAAGCGACCAACGCGCTTTTAAGTGAAACAAATTCGAGCAACAGACAAAAATGGATA
Source organism: Oscillospiraceae bacterium (assembly GCA_015064885.1). Classification (GTDB taxonomy): domain Bacteria; phylum Bacillota; class Clostridia; order Oscillospirales; family CAG-272; genus SIG640. Next base: position 1,171 of record SVRJ01000014.1, on the reverse strand, counting down.
TTAACATATGTGGAAGATGGATATTACTTAGCTGAAATAGTCGTAGGAGGAGCGGTAAATAGCTCTGACGCAAACGAATACAGGTTGTGTGTGTTTGATTCCAATACTACTACTTCTGCTACAATTGGTTTTCAAAACACCGATCTTATCGATTCTAATATTGTAACTTCCAATCAATTATGGAAGCTCATATATACCAAAGGGGGAAATATAAAAATAGTCGCAAAATCATCCGAATCAAGCGGGATGTATTTAAAGGCTAACTCATCAACCGCGAACAGTGCATGTATACAAGGTACATATAGCAGAGACAGTAATTATTTTGATGAGTGGAATATTGTTGCTATCGCGGATGCGTTCCTTCTTGGTGTTCGTGATTATCCGGAAGATATTGACCCGGATGCAAACCCGATTTATAACAGATATCAACTATTATTGGACGATGTTAAACCTGACTTAAACGCCATAAGCCTAAATAATTTCGAAGTATATTACGGCAGTGAATATATAACTTATGACAAAAAAGGAAATGTTGAACATCCCGAGCATGAAGATATGTTGCCTATGGATTCATCTACATTTTGTCAAAAAGCTTCGGAAGCAAGTATTGTTGTTTTTTCTGGTCATGGAAGTCAGAATTCAATAAATCTCGGTAAAAGTCGGGCTGTAGATATTTCAGGGCTTCCTGATGATTACTTTTCAAAAACAGATATTATTGTTTTATTGTCCTGCAGTTGTGGCTCGGGAAGAGAAAACAGCGATAATTTTGTGAATGAATTACATTCTAAAGGCGCTGAAACTGTAGTCGGCTTTGATAAAGTTATTAAGCACGGAGGAGTCACAGAATGGTTGCCTGTATTTATTGATAGATTGGTCGCAGGAGCTTCTGTAGAGCAAGCCGCCACGGATGCTAATACCCATACATATAATGTGCTCTCTAATGAAGACACTCCGGAATCGATGAAAGAGGCTTGCGAAACTATTTATAATTCATATTACATTGCAGGCAACAAAAACAACACTATATTCGACTAAAGGAGAAACCGATGAAGAATAAAATTTTATTAGCTTTATTATTGTGTTTTGCAATGATTCTGACGGGGTGCTCAAATAAAGATAAAATAAAAACCAAAATAAAAATAGACGAGGGGAGAGGCGCCAAGGATTTCGT
>SVRJ01000013.1 GCA_015064885.1 Oscillospiraceae bacterium | reverse complement strand
ATATCGAGATACGCCTTCAGCTCCTCACGCGTTTTCACCTTTCTGCCGTCGCAGTTATCCCCTCCGAGTATCATAAGATCCGGCTTCACGTGATCTATAAGCATTCTTAGTGCCCTCGGCGTTCTTTTATCGTAATCGAGCGTCTCCTGTATATCCGACACCATAAGAATACGGAATTTCCCGCTCTTATCAAAGCGCAATGTATGTTTGAATTCAGTCATAGGTTACACCTCATTTCTTTATTAGAAGAATACTGTTAAATACGTCGCGTATAAGATCCTCGGTAGGTCTGTGAAGGTCCGCGGGATGATTGAGCATTTCGAGCTTTCCGTCTGCATTTTCCACTATAAACGTACTCGAGCCTCCACCGTCAAGATTAAGTCCGCGAACGGCTCCGTGAGAAAGGAGAAGCTTTGCCGCATCGATGAGAGTTGCTCCGTTCGAATGCCACGGGCGTCTTCCGTCGATAACCATTACAATAACGCTTCCGTCAGAGCAAATGCCCGCAACAGTTCTCGGGTGCGCTATGTATCCGAACGGCTCGCCTATACCCACGTCAACGATATTACCGTTGTCGAGAAGGAGATTTATACCGCACACGGCATTTTCGATCTCGTTCACAAGCCCGGTCTTGCCGACAAGGCTGTCTATAATGGGGTCTCCGTTTTTCTTAGTGCCGAAGAAGTATCTTTTCGAGTCTGCATTGGCTATTATAACACCGTCTTTAACACAGAGTCCCGAAGGAGCGCAGTCGCCGAACATATCAAAGAAATCGGCATTGAAGGCTCCTATAACTCTCTTTCCCTGCGAGAGCGCATACTCTGCCTCTCCCATTACGGTCTGCTTTTGATCTTTGTAGTCGTACGTTCCGTCAGGTGTTCCGGTACACATTTCCACCACGGTAGGATCGTATCTGAAGGTATATACAACAACGGGCGCACCGTCCTTGGTTTCGTAGTGCTCTATCGCATATTTTGCGCCCTCACATATTTCTCTTTCCTCCGAATGCTTAAAGCAAAGGCCTCTGTCCATTCTCTCTGCTTCCTCGGTGTAAGGAATGAGGTCAGCTTCTTCGTAGCGCACCGTAACCGAGGTGATATCGTTTGCGTCTGCGAATATTCCTCTTCCGGCTCTCCAAGGAGTAAACGAAACGTCAAAGCTCGCGTTCTTACGCAATTCATCCTTATCAAACGTAAAATGATGTGTCTTGAAATCGAATGGCTCCTTATCGTTGAACATCTCCCCGTATCTTACTCCTCGCATATCCGCAAAAGCGCGGCATCTCTCGGAGGTATACACAGCAGCTTTAACGGTATCTCCAAGATCTATATACCGTACCTTCTCAACAAAGCCCTCGGGCGCATTTATATATTTTCCCATAGCGTGTACTTCCCTTCGGTTTTAATTTTCGAATATAATTATACCACAAATGCGTTTGGATGTCAACCGCATCAATATAAATTCTCTATCAGATGTTGCGTGACGTCGAAGCACCGTCTCCTACCGTGTTTTTATACGAGCGCAAAAATAAAGAGAGGCACCCGAGGGTGCCTCTCAAATATTTGTTACGTATTAAGCCAAGCTTATGCGTTCTTTATAGCAGCCTGAGCAGCAGCGAGTCTTGCTATCGGAACACGGAAGGGAGAGCAAGATACGTAGTCAAGTCCGATCTCATGGCAGAACTCAACGGATGTGGGGTCACCACCGTGCTCACCGCAGATACCAACGTGGAGGTCAGCATTTGCAGGTCTGCCGAGTGCGAGAGCTGTCTTCATAAGACCGCCTACACCAACCTGGTCGAGCTTTGCGAACGGGTCGTTCTCAAATATCTTTGTATCATAGTAAGCATCGAGGAACTTACCTGCGTCATCACGGGAGAAGCCGTATGTCATCTGTGTAAGGTCGTTTGTACCGAAGCAGAAGAAGTCAGCTTCCTTAGCGATCTCATCAGCTGTTACGCACGCACGAGGAATCTCGATCATTGTACCTACTTCGTAGTCAAGCTTAACGCCTGCAGCAGCGATCTCAGCATCAGCAGTTTCAACAACTACCTTCTTAACGAACTTAAGCTCCTTGATATCGCCTACGAGAGGGATCATGATCTCAGGCTTAACGTTCCAGTCTGCATGTTTCTTCTGAACGTTGATAGCAGCACGGATAACTGCAGTTGTCTGCATCTTTGCGATCTCGGGGTATGTTACTGCGAGACGGCATCCTCTGTGACCCATCATGGGGTTGAACTCATGGAGAGATTCGATAAGAGCCTTGATGTCTTCAACAGTCTTGCCCTGTGCATCAGCGAGAGCCTTGATGTCTGCCTCTTCAGTGGGAACGAACTCATGGAGAGGAGGATCGAGGAATCTGATACAAACGGGTGTGCCTTCAAGAGCCTCGTAGAGAGCCTCAAAGTCGTTCTGCTGGTAAGGAAGTATCTTTTCAAGAGCAGCTTCTCTTGCTTCAACTGTGTCAGAGCAGATCATTTCACGGAATGCAGCGATTCTGTCAGCCTCGAAGAACATGTGCTCTGTACGGCAGAGACCGATACCTTCTGCGCCGAGCTCACGAGCTTTCTTAGCATCCTTGGGAGTATCAGCGTTTGTACGAACCTTAAGCTTTCTGTACTTGTCAGCCCAAGCCATGATTCTGCCGAACTCACCTGCGATCTGAGCGTCAACAGTGGGGATGATGCCGTCGTAGATGTTACCTGTGGAACCGTCGATAGAGATGTAGTCGCCTTCAACGAATGTCTTGCCTGCGAGCTCGAACTTCTTGTTAGCTTCATCCATCTTGATATCGCCGCAACCGGATACGCAGCATGTACCCATACCACGAGCAACGACTGCTGCGTGAGATGTCATACCGCCACGAACTGTGAGGATACCCTGGGATGCCTTCATACCGGTGATATCTTCGGGAGATGTTTCAAGTCTTACGAGAACTACCTTCTCGCCTCTTGCCTTCCAATTCTCTGCGTCTTCAGCCGTGAATACGACCTTACCGCAAGCAGCTCCGGGGGATGCGCCGAGACCTCTGCCGATAGGTGTAGCAGCCTTGAGAGCCTTAGCGTCAAACTGAGGATGGAGAAGTGTATCGAGGTTTCTGGGGTCGATCATAAGAACAGCTTCCTGTTCTGTCTTCATGCCCTCGTCAACGAGGTCACAAGCGATCTTAAGAGCAGCCTGAGCTGTTCTCTTACCGTTTCTTGTCTGGAGCATATAGAGCTTTTCATCCTGGATGGTGAACTCCATATCCTGCATGTCGTGATAGTGGTTTTCGAGGATCTGGCATACGTTCTTGAACTGTGCGAAAGCTGCGGGGAACTTTTCTTCCATCTCAGCGATCTTCATAGGTGTACGAACACCTGCAACAACGTCTTCACCCTGTGCGTTTACAAGGAACTCACCCATGAGCTTCTTTTCACCTGTAGCAGGGTCACGTGTGAATGCAACACCGGTTCCGCAGTTGTCACCCATGTTACCGAATGCCATCATCTGTACGTTAACAGCGGTACCCCAAGAATAAGGAATATCGTTGTCGCGGCGGTATACGTTTGCTCTGGGGTTATCCCAAGAACGGAATACTGCCTTAACAGCTCCCATGAGCTGTTCCTTAGGATCGGAGGGGAAATCCTCTCCTATCTTTGACTTATATTCAGCCTTGAACTGGTTAGCGAGTTCCTTGAGGTCGTCTGCTGTGAGATCAACGTCATATACAACTCCCTTTTCTTCTTTCATCTTGTCGATGAGCTCTTCAAAGTACTTCTTGCCGACTTCCATAACAACGTCGGAGTACATCTGAATAAATCTTCTGTAGCAGTCATATGCCCATCTGGGGTTGCCAGACTTCTTAGCCATAACCTCTACAACGTCCTCGTTAAGACCGAGGTTGAGTATTGTGTCCATCATGCCGGGCATGGAAGCACGCGCACCCGAACGAACGGATACGAGAAGAGGATTCTCGAGATCGCCGAACTTCTTGCCGGTGATATCCTCCATCTTTACGATATACTCCATGATCTCTGCCTGGATCTCGTCATTGATTCTCTTGCCGTCCTCGTAATACTGTGTACAAGCCTCTGTGGAAATTGTGAAGCCCTGAGGAACGGGAAGACCGAGCTTTGTCATCTCAGCAAGGTTTGCACCCTTACCACCGAGGAGCTCGCGCATTGAGCCGTTGCCTTCGCTAAAAAGATATACATACTTTTTGGACATCCGGTAATACCTCCGTTTTGATATATAAAATTTTTATTTTTGACTTTGCTTAATCCCTTGCGGGTTAACCACATAATATTATACCATACATTTTTCCTCTTTGCTACCCTATAAGCAAACACTTTTGTGAACGCATTGTAAATTTTGACTGCAATTCGTTTTCAAAGTTCTTTTTTTGTTGACTTTCACCCGTTTTTGATGTATAATTTTATATGTTTAGAATATATGGTATAGATATAAAGGTAAATGTCAATGGAACACACAAACACCGCCGTTTCCGCCTCAGCGGTAAGCTTTATCGTTGCGGGACTCGGAAATTTCGGCAAGGAATATGAAAACACAAGGCACAATGCAGGCTTTATCGCGGCAGATCATTTCTGCTCAAAGCACTATATCGCTCCGGACAGACAGAAATTCAAGGCTATGGTAGCCGAAACGAGCGTTGGAGGAGTAAAGATACTCGTTATGAAGCCGCTCACGTACATGAACGATTCGGGCAAGGCTGTCCGCGAGGCTATGGCGTTCTACAAGATACCGCCCGAGAGGCTGATCGTGCTTGTTGACGATATAAATCTCGAGCCGGGAAAAACGCGTCTCAGAAGGAAGGGCTCGGCAGGCGGTCAGAACGGACTCAAGAGCATAATCGAGAACATCGGAAGCGATAATTTTACACGAATAAAGATAGGTATCGGTCAGAAGCCGCATCCGGCTTATGATCTTGCGGCTTGGGTGCTTTCAAAATTCACCGCCTCAGACAGAAAGGCTCTCGACTCGACTCTCGACAGAGTGACCGAAGCCGTAGAGCTTCTTATAGCGGGGGATACGGATACCGCCACACGTATATGCAATACAAGTCCGCAATAATGCGGCAGAGTAGGAGATCATGACAAAAAGATCTGTAAACGCCCCTTCGCTTCCGATAGAAGTATTCGGGAGGGACAGGGATTTTGCGGGGTATGCCGAGCTTGTTGACGCTCAAATGAAGGCAAAAAGAAAATACCCCATTCTCGTGACCGGGCTCTGTGAAGGCGCTGAGGATGCGTTTCTCATCTCGTCGGTAAAGCGAAGCGAGGGGACCTCTCTCATAGTATGTGCAAACGAGCGCGAATGCAGAAAGAAGGCGGAATCGCTGAAGCGATTCGGTCTGCGCGCAGAGTTCTACATCACACGAGACCTTAACTTTTATAACATAATCGCCTCCCGTGACTACGAGCACGAGAGGCTTAAGGTGCTTTACGGCATAGTTGACATGTCACTCGATGCCGTAGTTACCACACCCGACGCTCTGCTCGGGTATACGATATCTCCCGAGGATTACGAGGGCTCTCTCATACGGCTTTCCTTTGGTGAAGAATACTCACTGCAGGAGCTGTGCGACAGACTCGTTACGGCAGGCTACGCACGCACAGACACTGTTGAGAGCATAGGACAGTTCGCTCTGCGCGGCGGCATTCTCGATATTTTCCCCGCTTTTTTTGACGGAGACGGAAAAACCCGCAACAACACTCCTATACGAATAGAGTTTTTTGGCGACGAGGTAGACAGAATGGTCTCCTTCGATCCCGAAAGCCAGCGTTCGGTGGACAGTCTCGACAGGGTGACCGTTCCACCTGCCAAGGAGCTTATTATCACGCAGGAAAAGCGCGAGCGTATAGAAAAAGAGATCTCGGCTCAGATAAAGCGTGCGCGCTCACCGCAAGCGCGTGAGACTCTCAGAACAGAGCTCAGCGAATGCCGTGCAGGCGGAGAAATAAACTTTGCGGACAAATATATTACATCGGTAATTCCTCTCCGCACGACCCTGCTCGACTATCTCACTCTCTGCCCGTGCGCATATTTTATCGGAAGAAACGCCATAAAGGAGAGACTCGACGCCTCGGTAAAGAGAATATGGCAGGACGCCGAGGACATGATAGAAAACGAGCTGATATCAGATAAAAATGCCGATTATACCGCTCCCGAGTCGAGAATAGAAAGCTTCAAGGCAGGTACGGTGTGTGTGAATATCGATTCTTTTTCACAATCCGGGGGCGGAGAAAAGCTCGGCGGATATATCAGCTTCCGCACAAGGCACACCGCATCGTATGAAGAAAGCTATCCTCTGTTAAAGGAAGACATAGACGGATACATGTCACAGACATTTTCGGTTGCTGTAATAAGCGAAAACGAGAGTACCGCTCTATCCCTTTGCAACGACCTTGAAAAGGACGGATATATAGTTTCGCGTGACGGAGAGCTGAGAAACGGTGCCATTACTGTAATATACGACACATACGTTGCTCCCTTCGAGCTCAGCTCGTCAAAGTTCGTCGTTCTTTCCACTCTTCCCGGTGAGCGCCGTGCAAGGCCGGGCACGTCCGCGTCAAGCAAGGTAAGAAGAAGCCGTGGAGGCGCGGATAAAATATCCGCGTTCACAGAGCTCAAGGAAGGCGACTACGTCGTTCACGAGAACTACGGCATAGGAGTTTATTGCGGAATAGAGAAGATGACCTCTAACGGAGTTACCAAAGATTATATCAATCTTAAGTATGCCGGAACAGACAGGCTCTATATTCCCACCGACAAGATAGACCGTATCTCCAAGTATATCGGAGGAAGCTCGGACGATATGAGCGTCAAGCTCTCAAAGCTCGGAACAAACGAGTGGAGCAAGACTACCGCCAAGGCAAAGGCAAGCGCCAAGGAGATGGCAAAGGACCTCATAAAGCTTTATGCCGCAAGATCGAGAAAGCCGGGCTTTGCTTTTCCTCCCGACGATGACTATCAGCAAAGCTTTGACTCTGCATTCGAATACGAGGAAACGTCATCACAGCTTGAAGCTATAGACGATATCAAGGCAGACATGCAGCTTCCGAGGCCTATGGACAGACTTCTCTGCGGAGACGTAGGATTCGGAAAAACAGAGATCGCTCTTCGCGCGGCGTATAAGGCTATTCTCGGTGGAAAGCAGGTGGCTCTTCTCGTTCCGACAACCATACTCGCTCTGCAGCATTTCAACACAGCACTGGCAAGAATGCGACCCTTCCTCGTCAATATTGAGATGCTGTCGCGTTTCCGCACTCCAAAGCAGCAGGCGGAGATAATCCGAAGAGTCAGGAGAGGCGAGATCGACCTTCTTATAGGAACGCACAGGCTTCTTTCCAAGGATATAGAATTCTCCGACCTCGGACTTCTCATCGTCGACGAGGAGCAGCGCTTCGGAGTAAAGCAAAAGGAAAGAATAAAACAGATGACCGAGAACGTTGACGTTCTCACCCTCACCGCCACCCCGATACCGAGAACACTTAACATGGCACTCGGAGGAATAAGAGACATATCCGTCCTTGACGAGGCGCCGGGAGAGCGTCTTCCTATACAGACCTACGTACTTGAGCACGACGACGCCATTATAGAGGATGCCATACGCAGGGAGCTGCGAAGAGGCGGTCAGGTCTTCTATCTTTTCAATACCGTAGATACTATTTCTTCTGTTGCCAAAAGGCTTTCCGAAAGGATACCCGAAGCAAGAATAGTATACGCCCACGGAAAGATGGAGAAGGAAGAGCTTGAAAAGATATGGGCGGAAATGATAATGGGAGAGATAGATATTCTCATAAGCACCACTATCATCGAGACGGGTGTCGACGTTCCGAACGCCAACACTCTGATCGTGGAAAACGCCCAGAACCTCGGTCTCTCACAGCTGCATCAGCTCAGAGGGCGGGTAGGCCGTTCGGCAAGACGTGCATATGCCTATTTCACCTTCCCTCAAAACAGAGCCCTCTCCGAAATAGCGTCTAAAAGACTCGGCGCGATCAAGGAGTACGCTCAGTTCGGTGCGGGATTCAAGATAGCAATGCGTGATCTTGAGATACGAGGCGCGGGAAATCTTCTCGGAAGCGAACAGCACGGGCACCTCAACGCGGTCGGCTACGAGCTTTTCATCAAGCTGCTTAAAGACGCGGTCCTCGAGGAACAGGGTCAGCCGACTAAGGCAGAGAGCGAATGTATAGTAAATCTCGATTTCGATGCATTCCTTCCCGAAAAATACGTAAACTCACCCGCCTCCAGAATGTCTCTCTACAAAAAGATAGCTCTCATTCGCACAAAAGAGGATATATCCGACATAACAGATGAGCTGTGCGACAGATTCGGTGACATTCCGAAGGCTGCCGACAACCTTATCTATATATCGTATATGAGAGCTATGGCATCAAAAATAGGGCTCAAAAACATCAAGGGCGATGCGAAAAACGTTTATATCACCTTTGATCCCGAGACCTTCAATTTTGACGTGTGGATGGACCTTGCCGATGATATAGAAAAAGAAATTCGACTTTCTATCACGTCAAACGACACCCTGCGCGCTCAGATACGGAAAGCGGACGATACTATCGGCCTCATTAACAAAATGTTTGAAAAATACTTTGAAATATTAAAAAATCATACTTGACTGTAGCTCAAAAATAGGTTACAATATAGTAAATAAAAAACCAAAGGATAAAACAAATGAAGATAATAAGAAAAACTCTCTCTATTCTGCTTATCGTTGCTATGCTGTGCCCCATGCTCGCATCCTGCGGCAACAAGTTCGGAACACCGATAATGAAGCTCGGCGACGTTACCATATCCGAAAATATGCTTGAATTCTGGCTTTCGAGATACAAGGCGTATTTTGTTCAGTACTATATGGACGGAAAGGACAATGCATCCTTCTGGGAGGAGACGGTGCCCGGGTCAACAAAGACGTGGAACGAGACATTTACTGAGTTTATAGTTGACAACGCAAAAACCTATCTCGCTGCCCTCTACCTCTTCGATGAGCTCGGTCTTTCTATATCAAAAGCGGTTCAGGACGAGATAGATGAGGAGATCGAGGAGCTTCTCGAGGGTCAGGCGGACGGAAACAAGAAGCAGTTCAACGAGATACTCTCACAGTACGGTGTAAATATGGATATCCTCGCCGAGCTCTATCTTATCGAAAAAAAGATAGAATTCCTTCAGCAGTATCTCTACGGTGACAACGGCATCGAAAAGATATCCGAGTCTGTAAAGACAAAGTACTACGAGGATAATTACGCAAGAATGAAGCACATATTCCTTTATACCGGAAAGAGACCTATAGTAAAGGAAAACGGTGAATACGAATATGACGATCAGGGCTACGTAAAGTACCGCACGATGACCGCTGCCGAGGACAAGGAGGTAGAGGACCGTGCCAACACCTATTTCAAGGCGCTCACTCCCTCGGACCCCAAGGACGCAGAGGACTTTGACGATCTTCTCCTCTACTACGGCGAGGACATCGCGGCAAGAGACGAGTATCCGAACGGATTCTACTTCACAGAATCCTCCACCTACTTCAAGGAGGTAATAAAGGCACTCTTTGAGATGGAGGTCGGTGAATACCGCATGGTCAAGTCCGACTCGGGAATACATATCATAAAGAAGCTTGCACTCGAGGATAAGGGATACGCTATTCCGGCAAACACCGACTTCTTCACGGATTTCGAAAACAATCTTATATCCAAGACCTTCAACGCAAGACTTGAGGAATACAAGAAGCTCATAGAGATAGATACAGAACGTCTCGCTTCCTACTGTCTGCGTGACGCCAACGCCAACTACACGTATTGATAAATATCAGACAAAAGGCTGTCTCACCGAACGGGTGAGGCAGCCTCTTTATTTTTTAAGAAGGAAAGCACGAGTGCCGGGATATTTATAAGCGCCATTATTCCCATTGAAAGATCTGCAAAAAAAAGAACGTTCTCCGAATTTATAAAGGGAGAAAAAACAATACACACAATATAAAAAATAAGATATACGGCATATGCGCTCCTTCTGCTTTCTTTTTCTCCGAAAAGGTAGCTTACACATTCATCTCCATAGCCCGCAAAGCATATGAGCGTGGCATACCCGAAAACGCATATGCAAGCGGATATAAGAAGCACAAAAAGCTTACCGCCGACCATCTCATACAGCCTTAGCGTAAGGAGTATATCATCGCCGACCGACATATCCGCCCCTCCGGTAATAAGGGCAAGGGCAGTCACTGTACACATTACTACCGTATCGGCATACACCTCGGCAATTCCGAGGCATCCTTGTCTGTGCGGCGAGGTGTTTTCCTCTGTCGCATGTGCGCATGCCGAGCTTCCGCATCCCGCCTCATTGGATAGAAGCCCTCTCATTATTCCGCAACGCATACATTCGGTAAAGCAGAAGCCTCCGACACCGAATATAACTCCCTCTTTTTTAAACGCCGACGAAAAGATAAGGGTCAAAGCCGTCGGAATATTCTTTGCGTGCGATATTATGACCGTAAAAGAAAGCACCAGATATATGAGCGTCATTATCGGAACTGTCCTATTCGTTATTTCTGATATTCTGCGCATACCTCCTACGGTTGAAAGTATGACGGCAAGTGCAAGAAGCGAGGATATAATTATCAGCGGGATACCGGGAAGCATCTCGCTTACCCCTCTCACAACTGCGCCCGCCTGCATGCACGCCCCGGTCGAAAGCGAGCTTATTATAAAGAAAACGGTAAATACAACGGCAAGCCTACGTCCGTATCTTTTGAATATTCTTTCTATATATACGTATCCGCCTCCAAAGCTGCTGCCTTCCCTTCTCTTTTTTGTAAGAGACGCCATATAGGCCTCGGCATATTTCAGATTTGCGCACAGAAGAGCGCTAACGCACATCCAGAATACAGACCCTGCTCCTCCGAGGCGCATTGCATTCACTACTCCTATTATATTTCCCACTCCGAGTGTACCCGCAAGAGCAAGGTTCAAGCTTGCAAAAGAACGGCTTCCACCCCTTAACGACCTTATGAATCTTATCGGGTGAAGCAAGGAAAAAAAGCGAAAACGGAAAGAAAAATACACCCCTCCGAGCAGTATGATCCCCGGAAACACCGCCTCAATAAATAAACGCATCACGTACGGTCTTACCCTTTCTTATTTATGTGTACAAATATATGAGTCATGTGTTAATTATATGTTAAATGCGCTTCAAAGCACTTGATTTTTTATATGAAAGTGAGTAAAATATTATATGTAATTAGCACTCAGCACTAACGAGTGCCAAGTGCACACCAAAAATAAATTTTCTCAAGAGGAGGAACAAAAACATGACTATCAAACCATTACACGATAAAGTAGTTCTCAAAATGGTTGAAGCGGAAGAAAAAACAAAATCGGGTCTTATTCTCACAGCTTCCGCACAGGAAAAGCCCCAGTATGCAGAAGTAGTTGCTGCAGGTCCCGGCGGTATGGTCGACGGCAATATGGTCGAGATGACGGTTAAGGCAGGCGACAAGGTGATCACAAGCAAGTATTCGGGCACTGAAGTCAAGATCGACGGTGTCGACTACACTATCGTTAAGGTATCCGATATTCTCGCAATAGTTGAGTAAATAATTATCATTTTATCGAAAGGAAATATTCATTATGGCAAAAGATATTCTCTACGGCATTGAAGCCAGAAACGCTTTGATGGCAGGTATCGACAAGCTCGCCGATACTGTTAAGATAACTCTCGGCCCCAAGGGCAGAAACGTAGTTCTCGATAAGAAATACGGTGCTCCCCTCATCACAAACGACGGTGTTACCATCGCAAAGGAAATCGAACTCGAAAACGAGGCTGAAAATATGGGTGCTCAGCTCCTCAAGGAGGTTGCTACACGTACCAACGATGCAGCCGGTGACGGTACGACCACCGCTACTCTTCTCGCTCAGGCTCTCGTAAGAGAAGGCATGAAGAACGTTACCGCAGGTGCAAACCCGATGGTTCTCCGCAAGGGTATCAAAAAGGCTGTTGACGTTGCGGTCGAAAACCTCGTTCTCAATTCTCAGAAGGTAAACGGCTCTGCAGATATCGCTCGCGTTGGTACTATCTCCGCAGGTGACGAGATCATCGGTGACCTCATCGCAGACGCTATGGAAAAGGTTACAAGCGACGGTGTTATCACTGTTGAAGAATCCAAGAGCGCTGATACCTACAGCGAGGTAGTTGAGGGTATGCAGTTCGACAGAGGATACCTCTCTCCCTATATGGCTACCGATATGGATAAGATGGAAGCGGTTCTCGACGATCCCCTTCTCCTTATCACAGACAAGAAGATCTCCAACATTCAGGAGATACTTCCCCTTCTCGAGCAGGTTATCCAAGCCGGCAGAAAGCTCCTCATTATTGCCGAGGACGTTGAAGGTGAAGCGCTTACAACTCTCGTACTCAACAAGCTCCGCGGCACCTTCGTATGCGTTGCCGTAAAGGCTCCCGGCTTTGGTGACAGACGCAAGGAGATGCTCCGCGATATCGCAGTTCTTACCGGCGGTGAGGTAGTTACAAGCGAGCTTGGTATAGAGCTCAAGGACGCTACAGTAGATATGCTCGGACGCGCACGTCAGGTCAAGGTTACAAAGGAGACCTCCATCATCGTTGACGGTGCGGGCGACAAGAACGAGATCAGAGCAAGAATCGGTCAGATAAAGGCAGCTATCGAAACAACGACAAGCGACTTTGACAGAGAAAAGCTCCAGGAAAGACTTGCAAAGCTTTCCGGCGGTGTTGCCGTTATCAAGGTCGGTGCAGCTACAGAGACAGAAATGAAGGAAAAGAAGCTCCGCATCGAGGACGCTCTCAACGCTACAAGAGCAGCTGTTGAAGAGGGCATCGTTGCAGGCGGAGGAACAGCTTACCTCAACGTTATAAAGGAAGTCAAGAAGCTTCTCAAGACAACGGAAGGCGATGAAAAGACAGGTGTCAAGATCGTTCTCAAGGCTCTTGAAGAGCCGGTTCGTCAGATCGCCGCTAACGCAGGTCTCGACGGTGCCGTTATCGTTGACAAGATCATGTCCTCTCCCAAGAAGGGCTGGGGCTTTGACGCTTACAAGGAAGAATACTGCGATATGATCAAGTGCGGTATCGTTGACCCGACAAAGGTTACACGCTCTGCTCTTCTCAACGCAGCATCGGTTGCGGGAACCATCCTCACAACAGAGGCTGTTGTCGCAGATCAGAAGGAAGAAGCTCCCGCTGCTCCCGCACAGGGCAACATGGGTGGAATGTATTAAACTATAATCCAAAAGGGGCTTTAAACATAAAGCCCCTTTTACTTGTTTATTCTTAAATCTAATCCCTATTATGAAACAAAAAACACCTACACATTAAAACTGTATAGGTGCTTTTTTGTTTTCACGTTTATCTTGTCATAGAACTCTTAAAATCACACTATATACTGTTCCCACACACTATTATAATAGAAATTATGCTTAATAATAACACTACTAAATCCAACTTTCTTCTTTTACCGTTTACATACAATATTATTGATAAAATTGACATTATCAGTGAAAGTGTTGCAAGGCCAACAAAAACACAGCTAAACGTTATAATATAGCTACGCAATTCAAAGCTAAATATCTCCGCTATTATTTCACTTCCTACCGAAGATATCATTATAGCCATCATCAAAATGCTCGCGTATAAAAGAGACATAAATCCTAATAGGAGTCTTAAAAGTCCTATGCTATTTTCCGATATCTTATCGCATATTTTTTATTACATTTTGCTATTTTTTCGGGATCAATTTCTACTCTGTTGATAATTATGAATATTTCTCTTTACCTAGGATAGTAATGAACAGGTTTGCAAAGGATCACTATAAGATCAACAAGTAAACCTATACCAAAAAGGCCAAATGTGAAAATATACAGTATACCCATTCCGATCTTTCCCTCATAAAACTTGTGTCCTCCCATAGCGCCTAAAAGCAACCATAACAATAATGCTATCCATTTATTTTTTTTATGAAGACCAACCGCGGCAGCTATTTGGTTGGTGTTTTGATTGGAATTATTAATTACAATATTAGGGGTGGCAAAGCTCGTTTGATTTGCCATCTCTTCAACCTGACATCCGCAATGTGGACAGATAACCGCTTTTTTTGCTATTTTTTGGCCGCATTCCTTACAAAACTTAGTTTCAATTTGGGTCCCCATGTTGTTGTTTTGTACATTCATATTTTATCCTCCTTAAAACTCTCAAACCCGCTCGAAATATACCAATACGGGATATATTTATTATACCGCATTGGTATAATATTGTCAAGGGGTTTTACGATTTTTTCGGAGGAATTTTTATGAGACTAAAAGAATTGCGCAAAAGCAGAAAGGTTTCACAACTCAAGTTAGCCATGGACCTTAATATGAATCAAAACAGCATCAGCCGTTATGAGACGGGCGAAAGAGAGGCTGACTACACAACCTTAATAAAGCTTGCGGACTATTTCAACGTTTCAATAGACTATCTTTTGGAGAGGACTGACAATCCCGAGGTCAACCGCTGAAAAATATATACTTTCCTTTTATTATTACTACACGCATTAGCAGTAGAAAAGTTCACAATTTTATGATATAATTACTCGACAATCAAAAATCAAAGGAGATACTCTTATGTGGGATCAGTCTGTAGAAAAATTAGGCGTAACCGGCCACAGAGGCTGTAAGGCATATATGCCTGAAAACACACTTATGTCTTTTTCCGAGGCATTCAGGCTCGGGGTTGACGTTCTCGAGCTTGACATTCAGTTTACACGTGACGACGTTCTTATAGTAATGCACGACGACATGGTCGACAGGACCACGGACGGAACGGGTGCGGTCAATTTCAAGACACTTGAAGAGATAAAGGCACTTGACGCAGGGGTCAAGTTTGGATATCCGGGTACAAGAGTTCCTACGTTCAGGGAGACTCTCGAGCTCGTAATAAAGGAAGCGGACCCTTCCCTTCTTCTAAACGTTGAAATAAAGGACCAGCGTCCGAGGGTCGTGGATGCGGCTATCGCTATGCTCGAAGAGTTTGGTCTTCTTGAGCGCTCGGTTATAGCAAGCTTTGATGCTCAGACTCTTCTCTACGTTCAGGACTACTATCCGCACGTAAAAACGCAAGGTCAGCCTCCCGTATCCATGAAGAGATATGACGAGCGTGTTCTTGACCGCATGTACGGCATGGGTGTACCGATGAACTCATCAAAGCTTCCCACCGACGAGGATATTCTCGAGCTTGTAAAAATGCTTAACGAACGCGGAATTCAGGCATGGGGCTATCATGCTGACAGCAGAGATGCGGCCGAGCGCGCCATGAAATTCGGATTTACCAATATCACCGCAAACGATCCTCACGATCTTATTGCTTATCTTGACGAGATAGGAAGGCGTGTAGGCAAATAAAAACATCCCGACGGAAGTACAGGTCTACTCCGTCGGGATCTTTTTATTAGGATATATCCTTTTTTCTGTATTTAGCAAAGCCTGCGATTATTGCTGCTGCGGCAAACGCCATACCGATTGCGAGGTATTTACCGTTTATCGCGGAGTTTGAAACTATATCTCCTCCTTCGGTATATCCGAACGGGGTTATATACTTCAAAAATTCTGCGTCTTCGGTAAGGTTTGCTATTATATTCATAAAGTAAAACAACACCGAGATACCCAGACCGACAGCAAATCCTCCGTTTTTCAGAAACGCCGAGATACCAAACGTTATTGAGGCTATTTCTATCTGCAAGAGAAAATACGCCAAAAGCAGCAAGGATATCGTTTTTACCGGGACCTCTTCTCCGATGACGATTATTGAGAGAGAGACTGCGGCAACTACCACTGCATTAAGGGCTATTATTTGAAGATATACTGAGGCAAGCTTCTGCAGAACTATACTTGTTCTGGTTACGGGATGTGTCAGGAGAAATTCCGCGGTGTGCTCCTTTTCCTCCTTAGCAAGTGCCGACACTCCTACAATGGCGGCAAAGAAGGCACCGCCGAGTCCGAGTACGTTTCCGCATTCTACTCCGAAATATCCGATAAACTCTCCGAAGTTCAGCTTATCCATACCGAACGCATCCGAGAAAGCTCCCATATTAGCCATCATATCGCTTATGCTTTCCATTTCCGAGGACATTTCGGGATATATAATAACCGTTACCGAAAGCATAAAGGCTATTATTGCCGACCATATAGCAAGCGAAAGCTTATTCCTTTTCAGTTCATGAAGCAGCAGGGTCATTTTTCTTCCTCCTTTACGTAGTAATGCATAAAAATTTCTTCAAGGTCGGGATCGGTGATATTTATATCCTTGAATTCAAGATTTGAAAGCTCTTTAAGCAATGATGACGGTTCTCCTCCATAGAGGAAGTTTACCGTATCGTTTTCTCTTTTTACGTCTTTTACGTGCAAGAGCCCGAGTTCTCCGCAAAATCCTCTCAGAGTTACGCGTTTAACTCCGGTGTTACCGAGCTTTTCAACGCTGTCGCAAGCGAGTATCCTTCCTTCTCTTATTATAGCGGCGTGCTTGCAGTACCTTCCTATCTCGGGCAGGATATGTGAAGACAGGAACACGGTTGCTCCATCTTCATTTCTCTCTTTAAGAACAGAATAAAATTCTCTTTGTATCAGCGGGTCGAGGCCGCTTGTCGGTTCATCAAGCACGTAAAGGCTCGGTTTATGCTGAAGCGCGCATACTATACCGACCTTTTTTCTGTTTCCGAGAGAAAGCTCATCCACCTTTCTGGACGGATCAAGGTCAAACCGCTCGCAAAGCTCGTCGGCTTCCTTCTTGCAATCCTTTCTTCGCAGGCGTGCGGAAAAAGATATAATATCTTTAACTCGCATACCGCTGTAGAACTCAGTATCGGAGGGGAGATATCCCACGTTTTTGAGTATTTCCGTCGTATTTTTATTCACGTCGATACCGAGCACTTCCGCTTTTCCGCTGCTTGCGGATATAAGTCCGAGGAGTGTGCGGATAGCGGTACTTTTTCCCGCTCCGTTCGGGCCTATGAATCCGAAAAAGTCTCCCATTTCCACCGAAAGGTCAACGTCTGTTATCCCTCTGTGCTTGCCGTAATATTTGGTAAGCTTTTCTGTTTTTATTGCGTACATGTATCACTCCGCCTTTCCGAGCTTCAAGAGAAGCTCATCATACAAAGCCTTCGTCGTTTCCTCGTCGATCGCATTAAAGACTACAGTTCTTCCTTCCACCGTAAGAACTATGCAGTTGTCCGTTTTCATATAGGTATAGCACGTATATGATCCGAATTCATCGTTTTTGAAGGTTCCGACCGAGAGCGTAGGACTGCCGAATCCCATAACCCTGACCCCGACGTTCTTTTCTTCTCTGTATTCCACGTTATCTATTAAAGAATATCCGATAGAAATTTTCTCACCAAAGCTTGCATCAAGCTCTAACGCGTCTTCACCGACGCTCACATTGATATTTCCCGTAAAGCAAATAACAACACAAAACACAAGGATGGCACCCACAATGAGGATCGAAGGCCAAAAATATTTTTTATTTTTATAATAATAAAGTGATTCCGCATCTTTGGTATACGTGCCGTTTTTCACTTGCTTTTTATAGTACAAATATGAATACAAAAACGTCGGCAGGACCATACCTCCTATAAGGATCAAAAGCATAAACGCTATTTGCCACGTTATCGGAAGGAATGCTCCGAGGCAAAGGAGTACACCGCAAGCGACCTGTGCCTTTCCCGCAAAGCGATGTGTTGCGTACCAGTTTTCATCATTTTCAAGTGTCCATTTGATCTTCACTCCGACAGTACTGTTTCTGCTGCATTTCGGCATATAGTTACCCATAACTATCATCAGCACGCCCATCATCGGTGAAATAAGCATTTCCATCATATTTCCGTCTGCGAGTATTGCGTTCAGCATACACGTATGGACGAACACGGACAGAAGCGGAACTATCCACAAAACCATATTTATGACCTTAGCGTTCTGTTCTTTGTTTTCCGGGTCTTTCACGGTAAAGAGGATACAAAGCCACTGCAATGCAAGCAACACAACAGGAAGTATTGCCAGCGCGGGTAAAAGTCCTTTTGTTCCGCTGACATACTTTTCATTCATAGCCACGCTCAATCTTTCCCAAAGCACAAGTGTTAATACTGACGGAAGAACTGTAACCAAGGTGGTCACAAGCAGTTTCCATTTATTCTTTTTTATCATTTTCTTCGTCTCCTTTCAAAACGCTTATCCATATCATTACATCTTCAAGCACTGACGTATTCAGCTCATAAAAAATAAATTTGCCTTCCCTTTTATCACGTATAAGGTCCGCTTCCTTCAGGACTGACAGATGTCTCGAAATCGATGCGCCCGTCACGTCAAAATGTGCGCATATATCACCTGCCGACATTCTTCCCTTTTTAAGAATTGCGAGTATCTCTCGCCGTATTGGGTCAGCAAGTGCTCGCAGGGTTTGTTGTATTGCCATTCCTTCCTCCTTTAACATTTAACCTAATTGTTAAATATATTATACCATAAAACTTCCGGTTTGTCAATAGGTTTAGGGATTTTTTTATATATATTTTTATTATGCAAGCGTTGTCGTACGGGATAAGTTAGTTCGCGTCAAAAATTTAAGGTGAGCTCATCCGGCGCGCGGCATAGCCCGATGCTATCGTTGCTTGCAACGCCGTAATACAAATGCGAAACCGGCGATAAAACAGGAGGGGTATTGTTCGGCTACGCCTCACAGTGATATTCTATTCGCCCTAAAAAGCTCGCGAGGCGAATAGAATAGGCGTGATACTCAGTTAAGAGTATCACGCCATTGCGGGGTAACCTTTAAAATTAAGAATATCTTCTTCTTTTCCACTCGCACCAAAAGGCTGTATAAGCGTCTCTGTCGATCTCGTCTTCAAAGACCTTTTCAGCAGAAGAGTTGTAGAAGGCCTCTATTTCGTCCGCAAATTCAAATACGGCCCTTTTGTAATCGTCAATATGAAGGCGCACCTCGTTTTGAGTGTCGGTAACTATCAGTACATACTCTCCGTCATGTAAAACAGACCAGTCTATGCCGTTTGCACAGCCGACTATTATCACCTCGGAAAGAGAATTGTTTGCCACCATAAAGTGACCGCAGCACGGCAGCATCTGTACGTCTGCTTCGCCGGAGACATGATCTTCGGTAAGAGATTTGAGCAAATACAGAGCAGTTGCACTTACCGCCGCATCATCATATACGATCACATCTTCCCCGATCTTGGCAACGGCACGTCCATGGAGACAAAGATCCTCACGATCGTCAAGATCCTCAAGCCAGTGGAGATCATATGCCTTTATTTCAAACATTATTCAGCCTCCTTTAATATCGGAAGGATCAATCGTCAATTTCTATAAATCTGAGCATGGTAACGCCTTCAGCGCTTCTGTCCTTGACTACCCTTTCTTCTCTTCCGTCAGAGTAAAGACGGATGATCGCATTTCCGTTTGAATAAACAATATTGCCGTCAGCGTCAAAGGTATAGGCAATAACACCGCTCTTGACCTTTTCCACTCTTCCGTCAACAAATCTGCAAAGCTCAAAGCTTTTCGGAATAACTCCGGGATTCTGTTCACCTGCGTTTTCCTTAAGAGATTTTTCGGCATCGATCAGATTTCCGTCTATGAATACCGTCCTCGCGTCCTTACCCTTGGCCTTGCTTCCGTTACTTGTAAGCGTCTGGCCGGAGTATTTCATAGAGAAGAAGTTAAAGAATCCTCCTATAGCCTTTATAAGCTTTACAGGAATAAGAAGAATAGAAAGAAGACAGCCACCCCCGCGCTTTTCTTCAAGGACATAAGGTCTCTTAATAAAATACAATACTCCGTTTGTATCTGTAGAGGGCTTGATGTATGAAACAGAATCATCCTCGAGAATATAGTCGAGAGCGGACCTTGCAAAGTCTATCCTTACTATAGCAGAAGGTCCTGTCTGAGTAACAGTGCGCATAGACCTCATCATATCCGCAGGAGTAAGAAAAGCACGGTCGTCGCGTTGCTCCTCCTCGCCTGTAAGCAGTATTCCCGCACTCTCGTAATAAAGCACGTCCGGGTCTCTTTTATCAAAAGAAGGATTTTTGTCTATGCTTTCTCCTTCTGTTATTATACGCACTCCGCCTCTGCCGGAAGGCTCTGCAAGACCTATATGTGAAAAATTTGCATACGATGCCGATACCGCTATTTTTTCGCCGGCACAGTCGAAGGTTTCGAGAGAATATGACGTGTCGCTGAGTGCTATCACCTCGCTCATATCTCCTACAGAGGTTTTTCTGTATATGGCACAGGTGTCGCCTATCTTCTCAGAAAATATAAGCATATCGCCAAGCTTTCCCACACACGTAACGTCAGAGCGCACGGAGGAAGCAACGGATGACGAATCGGCACCGGGAGCATATGCTCCGGTAAACATAGCACCTCTGCCCGTGTTCTTCCACTCATTGCGCTTTGCACTGTCGGTAACACGACGCAGATAACCCTCGTATACACCGTCAGGAACAGGCTCTCCCTTTCCGTCCTTGACGTAAAACAGCTTTTTATCCTTTATGTAAAACAGTTTTTCTTTCATTTTGTCCCTTTAAATGTAAGCATAAATTTGTTTATTTCTCCCCTGTCCAAAGGAGCAGAGGAGAAATATCTTTCTTTTGTTTTCTTTTATTTTCTTTTATTATCCGGTATCAGTTGTGCAAAGAGCCCGCCGTAAGCTTTATAACAAGCGAGAGATTGTCCGGCTGAACCGGTGCCTCGGTAGCGGCGCGGTTTCTCTTGATCTCGCCGCAGCGAGTACATCTATGAACTATCATATATCCCTTCTTCGAGTCAAGCTCAACGCGTATAGGCTCCATAGGAGCTCCGCATTCGTTTGCCCTGTCGCCGGGATTTACGTCAACGTGAAGAGACCAGAGGCAGAACGGACAGTGATTGCGGGATGAATACCCGAGGGGCTTTACCTCCTTGCCGCAATGGGCACAGATAAATCCGCTGTCGTTTTTCTTAAAACGCTTGTCTTCCATAATTATTTATCGGAAGCCTTATCAACGACCGCTATCGCAAGATCCTCAAGAGCCTTAGGATCAGGGAAGGAAGGACACTGAGACATAAGCTCACTTGCGTTCTGAACCTTCGGGAATGCAACAACGTCACGAAGAGAATCAGCACCGCACATTATCATGGAAAGACGGTCGAGTCCGATACCCGCGCCTCCGTGAGGAGGAGCACCGTACTTGTATGCGTCAACAAGGAATCCGAACTTCTGATCTATCTCTTCTTTAGTAAGACCAAGGGCGTCAAACATCTTCTCCTGAAGCTCGTAGTCGGTTATGCGGATAGAACCGGAAAGAAGCTCAACACCGTTAAGAACAAGGTCATACGCCTTCGCGCGTACTTTCCCGGGATCTGTGTCAAGATATTCAAGGCATTCGTCAAGAGGCATTGTAAAAGGATGGTGCATAGCATCCCAGGACTCTGTATCCTCGTTCCACTCGAAGAACGGGAACTCGGTTATCCAGAGGAAATCGTATCCGTCGGGAATTATATCAAGCTTTTTAGCAACGGTAAGTCTGAGCGCTCCGAGCACGGGCAGTGTAACACTGTTCTTGTCGGCAACTATAAGCGCAACGTCTCCCTTCTTGCAGTCAAGACGTTCAAGTATAGCCTCAAGCTCGCCCTCCTTCATAAACTTTGCAAACGAGCATGAAGGAACGTCGTCAACGAATCTGACGTACGCAAGTCCCTTTGCGCCTATGCCTCTTACCATTTCGGTAAGCTTGTCTATCTCTTTTCGTGTAAGAGTCTTAGCCGCATCCTTTGCAACTATACCTCTTACGCTTCCGCCGTTTGCAACGGCGCCGGCAAATACCGAGAATTCCGAATCCTTTACAAGATCGGATATATCGGTTATCTCCATACCGAATCTCGTGTCCGGCTTATCCGAGCCGAATCTGTTCATAGCATCCGTATAAGTAAGTCTCTTTATGGGCATGGGAAGAGAAAGAGAAAGCACCTCTTCAAACAGCTTTTTCATAAAGCCTTCTATCATAGCCATGATGTCTTCCTGAGTTACAAAAGACATTTCAAGGTCTATCTGTGTAAACTCAGGCTGTCTGTCTGCACGAAGGTCTTCGTCTCTGAAGCAGCGTGCTATCTGAATGTATCTGTCATAGCCGGCAATCATAAGAAGCTGCTTGTATATCTGGGGAGACTGCGGAAGCGCATAGAACTTTCCGTGATGTATTCTCGAAGGAACGAGATAATCTCTTGCACCCTCGGGAGTAGCCTTTATCATCATAGGAGTCTCTATTTCATAGAACCCGTTGTCATAGAAATATTCTCTCGCCACACGTGCTATCTCATGTCTCATCTTTATGTTCTTCTGAAGAGAAGGGCGGCGGAGATCGAGATATCTGTACTTGAGTGCTGTCTCTTCCTTTGTATTTACGTTGTCGTTTATTTCGATAGGAGGAGTATGCGCCGCGGAAAGGACCTTGTATTCGTCAACAGCTATCTCCACCTCTCCGGTAGCCATATTCTTGTTGATAGCACCTTCGCCTCTCATACGTACCGCTCCCTTTGCAACCACAACGTACTCGCTTCTCGTTGTAAATGCCTTTTCGAAAAGAGCTCTGTCCGTCTTGTCGTCAAATGCGAGCTGAACGATACCCGTTCTGTCGCGAAGATCTATAAAGATGAGCGCGCCGAGGTCTCTCTGTCTCTGCACCCATCCGCATACACACACTCTCTCGCCAACGTTTGAAGCGGAGAGCGTACCGCAATAATGCGTTCTCTTATCTGCATTTGTATAAAGTTCTGCCATGTCAATATTTCCTCCGCATGTTTTATTCTATAGGTGTTCCGTCTTTAGTGAAGATAGGCAACTTTTCAAGATATATTATATCGCTTCTTCCCTGAGCGTCGCCCTCGGCAAGAACTGCTGCCTTGCCGCAAATGATTCCGCCTGCCGCATTCACAAGCTTCTCGAGAGCCGCGAGAGATTCACCGGTAGAGATAACGTCGTCAACAATAAGAACGCGCTTTCCGTTCATTGCATCAGCGTCAGCCTTATCGAGATAAAGCTTCTGGTCTCTTTCTGTAGTTATCGAACGTACGTTCACCTCAAAGACCTCCGTCATATAGAGCTTGGGAGCCTTTCGTGCGACCATGTAGGTACGCGCCCCGGTAAGTCTTGCCATCTCGTGAGCTATCGGAATACCCTTAGCCTCGGCAGTAAGTATATAATCGTATTCGGGAGCGACCTTAAGCAGTTCCTTTGCACACGCCTCGGTAAGCTCCGCATCTCCTATAACGACAAACGCCGCTATCTTAAGTTCATCGTTGAGTCTGCAAAGAGGCAGATCTCTTTCAACGTCTCCTATTTTAACTCTGTAGTAATCCATATCCTACACCTTTCTGTATATATTTTTTAATAATATTTATCTGAGTGACGGGCTGTACTCTTCTATGAATTTTGAAGAGGTCTTACTGTTCCTATACTCGCGCGGACTTACACCGAGATGCTTTTTGAAGGCACGGTTAAAGGTTCTCAGCGAATTAAAGCCCGAGCTTTCGCTTATGTTTATTATTGAATCGTTGGTCTCTCTGAGAAGCCTTGAAGCATAGGTTACTCTGAGAGTATTTATGTAATCGTTAAAGCCTATATTCAGCTTATCTCCGAAAAGATGAGAGATATAATGCCTTGACACGTGAAGCTCCTCCTCAAGTATCGCAAGAGTAAGGTTCTCGGTAAAATGATTGGAGCAGTAATTAACTATCGTGCGCAAAGTATTTCCGTCTCCTTTTTTGTACGGCACTACCGACATTACGGTAAACAGTATCCCGAAAAGGACGAGCAGTCTTCCCTTGAGCACGGTTCCCTTAAGCTCGCTGTCCTCAAGAAGAGAGGTCTCTGTCAGAGCTCTTATGGCATCATAAAGCGGCTTATTCAGCGAAACGTTATGTATAACGTTGTTTCGCGGAACAACGTTATTGAAGAAGGAGGCAAGCTCGGGAACAAGCTCGGGATTGACAATAAAAAGATCGTATTGCTCGTCCTCTAACGTGTCGAATCTGTGTACCTGATTCGGAAACGCTATGAAGAAGTCGTCTCTTCCGAGCTCGCACGACTCGGAATCGGCATATGCAATGCTCTTACCCTTTTTTATATACACGAACTCGGTGTGCCTGTGCGTGTGTGCATTACACTGGAGCGGTGTGTTATTGGGCTTTTCCGAACGATAAAAATAATCCTTTTTTCTGTTTTCGTAGAAGGGCGGCATCCTGTACCTCCTTTGTTTTCTTTATTTTCATTTGTATCTTTCATAGAGTATCTTAAGTGCCTGACACGAAACCGTCTCCGGTGCCGCAAGGTCCTCACGCAAAGCATCCGCACTGCTTTGAGAGATAAATGCGCTGTACGCATGGTCGGCAAAATCTCCCCACCCGAAGATCCGGAAAAAGCAAAACACAGACTTTTCCGACATGTCAAAAGCCGCGGCAGTACCGTCAAATTCCTCATCGTATATTCCCACCGACTCCGTGTAAAGTGCATCGGTAAGAGTAAATACCATAGAGCTGTCCTCTTTCGAAATGTTAACGGGTATCGCAAAAGCATAGAGTCGCGACATATCGATCGAAACACCTCCGCCCTCGGCAGACGGAAGCCTATAGGTCTTATAGCCTTCGCGCCTTTCCGAATAAGGTGCTATATACACGTCTGCCTCATCATTGGAAGCAACCAATACGTCACTGTATCCAACGAGAGTCGAATACGCCTTTACGTATGCATCCGTCCTCACGTAGGGCTCTCCTTCTTCGAATCCGAAAAGAGACTCGCCAAGCATAAGAGTATGCAAGGATCCGGCATCTACCGTAAGCTTTATTTTTTCATCACGCAAGATGCTCATAAAAGTCTCAAAAGAAACCTCTCCGTCGGAGAATGCTCTGTCAAGCGCATCCGCAGTGTGCCCTTCTTTAGCGATAAGAACGTTAGCCGATGCGAAAAGCGACGGATTTGCCGAGCCAAGAAGAAACGGGCAATTTTCATTTTGCGTAAAGTAACCGATAAATTCGCGGTTATATGCCTTACCCGTAAGATCGATACCCGAGTTAAGCAGGTTGAATGCACCGCCCTTCATAAGAAAGTCGGGCGCATCATTCAGCATATTGATATTGAGTATATCCGCGGGAGCACCGATTCCGCTGCTCACAGAGGAATACACATCGGCATATACGTCTGTCGTGTATTTAAAAACTATATTCACTCCGTATTTTGCACACAGGCGCAGATTTCTCTCGTATGAGATCTGCGAGATAACGTTAGGTGCTTCCCCGTCGATATCTCCGAGGTGCCCGGAAGAATCATATACTCCGAGCAGCGTAAGCGTCTCACCCTCGTACGGAAGAGGAGCGGGAGGTTCTTCGGTGTCAGCCGCAGAGGTCTCGGGAGGTCTTATGACCACCGTGGACTTGTCGGTCTCCGCAGGAGGTTCCTCGGTCTGCTTTTCGTGCTGCAGAATAAAAAGCAAAAGAAGAATGACAAGCACCGCGGCAAGCGTCGAAATGAAGATATATCTCCACCTTTGCTTCATTTAACCTTCACGCTCTTGATTATTTCGTGCTTTGAGTTTGTAAAGTTAAGATCTATTTCTCCGTTGTCGAAAAATTCAATTGCGGTAGCGGTAAATTCATCGTCCTTTGTGTCGCAGAGGCTGAGAGGATCGTCGGACATTCTCGCTCCGACTATTACGGGGAAATTTGCAACAGTCTTACTTTCGTCTATAAATTTATCGGCATCATAGTAAAGTATCTTGTGACAGTGACCTGTTATCATCACGTCTATACCGATCTCGTTAAGGAGCGCGGTCCACTCGTTATATATATAGTCTGCAAAATCGTGCTTTATTATCGTGAACGGAATATGGCATATAGCGACCTTATGCACGGTTCCCTCTTTTTCATACTCCTTGGCTTTGTTTTCTATTATCTGCTTGAGGAATGCCGTCTGAGCCTCACGGAAGGAGGTGTAGTCTGCAATGTCTCCGTATTCAATATGCGAGTCTATCTTATCCTCACCGCAGTCAAGTCCTACGCACCATACGTTACCGATACGGAAGGTAAAGAAGGTATTTCCGCCTATGTTTCCGACTATCGACGGAAGGAATTCCGCATATTTTCCTCTCGTATCATGATTTCCGCGTACAAAAGCACAGGGCTTTTCTCCGTGGAGGACGTTCTCGGCTATTCTGTGTATAGTTTTAACAAGATCTATATCCTTTGCGCTGTTGCCTATATCACCCGCAAGAACAAGGATATCAAGCTCTTTGCCGAAATATTCGGCACAGACAGACGGGGCATCGACTCTTGTATGCGTATCCGAGAGCATATACATTTTTACAGAAGGGTTCTTACCGGGAGCGAAGAATCTGCGCGTTTCGGTAACGAATTCCCCACTCTGAGGGCGATACGGCTTTCTGTCCGCAATATGTGCAAACTCTACCGTGTATGAGCCTGCTTGGTCAAGAACGTCGCAGGGGATGATCACTCTGTGGAAGGTATCAGACGAGCGAACGACTCCGTTAAGGTTGTCGGTATAGGTTCTGTCTCCAACCCTTACGCGCGCAAGACCGGTAATATCAGTCTCAAAAACTATCTGATAATTCTCTCCCGCGATAAATACGACAGGAGGGGTTATTATCTTTCCCGGGTACGCTTCTTCTTTTTCGATCATTTCAACGTTTGTTTCCATAACACACCTCGTTTTAGTGATATATTGTTAGAATTTGAATTTACATTGAGCATATAAGACGCTCTATCTCACCGTATCCCGTGATACCGTTCTTCATTTTTCTGTCCGAATCGAGTATGCGGTCGAGCATTCCCTCGAGCTCCGACACCTCAACTCCTCTGACCGCGTCGGAAAGCAGCTTGACCGGATACGGCTTTTTGTCGAGTGACACGCATATATCCTCCTGAGTCATACCCGCACTTATCATTGCCTTGACGGCTATCATATCGTAAACCGAAGCGGAGAGAGAGGCAAGCACGAGGACGGGTTCGGTACGCATCTCCTTTTCCTTTCTGAGTATCTTCAGTGCCTGCCTTGCGTTTCTTGCGAGTATTGCGTTGGCAAGGTCGAAGGCACCGAATTCCTCGTAGCTCGTGCATACGTTTTCAACGACCGAAAACGAAAGCGCGTCAAGTCGGTTTGCCTTTGCAAAGTGGCACAGCTTTTTTATCTCACTTGCCAGAATGAACATATCGTCGCTCGTATATGCGATAAACCTTTTTATAAATTCGGGCTCGGGCTCATATCCGCCCGCCTCAAAATGTCTTCTGCACCAGGGAACAAGTCTTGAAGGAGTATACTTATCAAACCTTACCGGCAAGAGCAGTTCGCACAGCGCCTTGAAGCGCTTGATCTGTGTCTCTCTTCCCGAATAGGTGAGTTTTCCCGACGGGACGTTCAGAAGAAATACGTTGCCGTCATACTTATCAAACGATTCTATCGCCTCGATCAGTGCCTTGAAATCTCCCTCGCGCATTCCGTCTATATTCAGTCCGCCGAGAACGACTATCTTCTCCTCCGAAAACACCGGAGCCGCCGCAAACGAGTCGGCAAGTCTCTCGGGTGTATAATCGATAGAATCGAACGAAAAAACGTTCATATCCCGAAAGGTCTCATCCGGGCAGACCTTGTCGACAAGAAGCTTTTTTGTGTTAAGCTTCATATAATCCTCGTCCCCGAAAAAGAGAAATGCCTTTTTTATTACCGTATCATTTCTCAGGCTTTTGTAAAAATCGTCGCCCGACACTACACTGTTCATATAGTCCACCCTTCAGTTTTGTTACATTATTATATCACATTTATTCACCTTTGTCAATAGAAACGCAGAAATATATACGTTATGTTCAGCAATTTTTGTCTCCTTCAATTTATCTCAGACTCGGTTGCGAGTCGGCCCGTATCAGATGAAAAAAAGGACCTTCTCTATGTGAGGGTCCTTTTTCGGTTTACTTTTCGGGTGGGATAAGCTCGACGCTGTAAAGCGCTCCTCCCGTCCACGAGGAATTGTTACACGCTATATAAAATCTGTCGTCTACTATAGAAATGTTTTCCGGCTCTATTGATGTTGGTATGCTGAGCTGTATTTTATTTATATATTTTCCCGTCCAATCGTACACCATAATAACATTCTGCTTGTACTGAACAAAGTAGATATAATCCTTGTCGCATACCACACCCTGCGTGGTGTATCCGGTGCTGTTTGCCTCAAAGCGCGTGCTTCCGAGAGGAATATAGTCTCTGTTGATCTTGAAATTCGCATCGAGGACGGTGAAGTTCTGTCCTCCCGATATTCCTATAACGTAGACGTCTCTTTCGGGCTGATAGTCGATGCAAAACATATTGAATGAGACCATCTGTGTACGCTTGATCTCAAGAGTTTCGGGGTCAAGCATCGTAAGCATAGCATTTCTCGGCGAGTTGTGAAGCACGATAAGCTCGTTCGTCTTCGGGTTATAGGTCATGTCGTTTGAGTGGTCTGTGGGGATAAGCTCGCTCTTTTTTACGAACTTATTCGTCGCTATATCGTATTTGCATACGTATGCGTACTGCGGGCTTCCGCTATTTATCATACAGAAATACATATAGCTTCCGTCACTGCAGCCGCCCTGCATTATTTTGTTGTTTCCGATTGCGGGAATATCAAAGAGAAAGGTATGCGCGGTCGAAAAACCTTCCTTTTCGCTTATAAGCGGGCTTACACTGTATTTCTGCTCCTCGCTGATGTATCTTCCTATGGGAAGCTTGATATTGCCGTTTGAATCGGGCTTGATATAATTTTCAAAAAAGTAGTCGAGCGCGCTTATGAGCACTCTGGCCTTCCCTGCGTATATAGCCACCTTGTTTTCGGTGATCTCTATTCCGAAGCAATTCTCGGGTACGGAAGCCATAAGGTCTATGCTGACCTTTCTGTTAGTCTTGCCTATAAGTATCTCTTTATCGACCTCTGCCACCTTGTCACCGTTACCGAACTTATTTATAGCGAGTTCGGGCATTGAAAGACTCTTGCGGAGCTCTGTGCGGAAAGCGAGCACCTCGTTTTCCAGATCACCGCCAAGGTCATCCCTTGAATACACGAATGCATATTCGCACTTCTCTCCGAGTGCAAGATCGACCTCGGTAGGGGCAGTTACCGGAGCTTCGGTAGTAGTTACAGCCGGAGTGTCGGGTGTGGGATCTTCGCATGAGCAGAAGGAAGCGAGCATCAAAAGTACAAGCAGTACGGAAATCATTTTCTTCATTTTCTTCATTTTCTTCATTTTCTTCTCCGTTCAAAATATTCTCAAACTCTGTCGGGGAGCTGTGTAGCAAGCTCGGCAAGGTATCCGTTGTATCCTATCATGGCAAAATTGTATTTACCTCTGTCGCATTCAACGAGAGTGGTCGAGGCGTTGCCAACCCATTTGATATCCCGCATATCCTCTGTCGGTCTTCCGCAAAGAACACACTGAAGCTCACGGATCGGACATGCGTGAGTAAAAACGGCAACCGTCTTTCCGTCATTCTCCTCTACTATCCGGTCGAATATACCTCTTATTCTTTTGGTCATCCCTACTATCGATTCTCCTCCCTCGCACGACGCGTTTCCGAAATCATGCACGAAGACGGGATACTCTGTCGGATACTTTTCGAGAAGCTGATCGTACGTCAGCCCTTCCCATTTTCCACCGTTAAGCTCTCTGAACTCGGGGCATCTGATTATTTCAAGTCCGCATTTTTTGGCGGTCGGAACAGCCGTATCATACGCTCTTATAAGATCGCTTGCATAGATAACGTCTATCCCCTTATCCTTCAGATATTCTCCGGCAAGCTCTGCCTGTCGGTGCCCCCTTTCGGAAAGCGGGAAGTCCATCTGCCCGGTAAATATTTCTCCGCAGTTTGCGGCACTTTCTCCGTGTCTTATGAGATACACTCTCGTCATTTTTGCGTCATCCTCCGTGTACGTGTTAGCTTTTTATATTATAACATATCTCCGTGCCTTTGTCAAGGTCAGGCACGTGTCGAAAATTGCCGAATCCCGAATTTCTTTTGCCGTCCGTACTTTCGAAAGCCAACGCAAGCGTTCAAAACAGATAGGTTTACATCTTTTTATAAAAAACTTTCAAAAAACATCTGTACAAAACCGCTCTTTTATGGTATAATAAGATGATATATTGTGTTTTTGATGATGATAACTGAAAGGATCTTCTATGAACGGAAACAAAAAGTCATATGACCAAAAGAAGGGCAGGAGAAATCCCGCTCAGGGCTACAAGGGTGACCGACGCGACATGCAGACGGCCGAGAATGAATCTGTCTCCGAAAATATCGTTATTGGCAGAAATCCGATAAGAGAGCTTCTCCATTCGGGAAGAGCCATAGACAAGATATTCGTACAGAGAGGTGAGCGTGAGGGCTCTGTAATACCTCTCATTGCCGAGGCCAAATCGCTCGGTATCGTAGTTGTCGAGGTAGAAAAGCAAAAGCTCGATTCGCTTTCGGGAGGAGCCTCTCATCAGGGTATCGTTGCATTCGCGGCGGAAAAGGAATACTGTGAGATATCGGATATACTCACTCTTGCAAGAGAAAGAGGAGAAAAGCCGTTTGTCGTGGTAGCCGACGAAATAAACGACCCGCACAATCTCGGAGCTATAATAAGAAGTGCAGACTGTCTCGGAGCACACGGAATAATCATTCCGAAGAGGCGCTCGGTAGGCCTTACCTCCACAGTGTCAAAGGCGAGTGCGGGCGCACTTGAGAATATGCTCATCGCAAAGGCGGTAAACATCCCGGCAGCTATAGACGAGCTGAAGGAGGCAGGACTTTGGATATACGCCGCAGACATGGATGGCGCTCCCTATTACGAACATAAGTTCGATGCCCCTACCGCAATAGTCCTCGGAAGCGAGGGAAACGGAATATCGCGTCTTGTAAAAGAAAAGTGCGATTTTGTAATATCCATCCCGCAATACGGAAGCGTCAACTCGCTCAACGTTTCAAACGCTGCGGCAATAATAATGAGCGAAGTAGCACGTCAGTTTCATAAGCAGTAACCCAGCACCAAACCAAATAGAAAGGACCGCTCGGATATGTTTCAAAAAAAGAAAAAGAAAACAATAGATATACCCGATGAGGATTACAAAAAACTGCTCGACGACATTTTAAACGATCCTGCCTTGTCCGGGGAGGATAATGATGCCAAGAATGATGATGCCCCCATTGAGCATGCGGAGGCAGAGCCCGCCCCGGAAAGCACTGCGCTTACAAAATGGAAGATATCAGAGTTCAACGATCTTACCGATGAGTTTTCCACGGAAAAGATGAGTGAGGAGAATATCGACGAAAAGCTTCTTCTCGCACTCGGCTATCTCTCACAGAGTGAGGACGCAGATCTGCTCGACAGAACTGTAAAGGTCAAGGAACACGTATTCGGTCTGAAAAAGGAATTCTCCGACGAGAGGGAGATACCTACGATAAAGGCTCGCTTTGAAAAAGAAAAGAAAGCATTAAAGATAAGACTCACGGCAACCGTAGCGATAGCTTTTATCATACTTTTGTATCCCGCCATCGCGTCTGTTCTGTCGGGGACGATCGCTTTCTTTGACACACAGAGATTCTTCCTTGCAAATATGTTCGCCGTGCTTCAGCTTCTGCTTATCGCAGCCGCTTTCTCGGGCCGCGATCTCTCAAAAGGGCTTATCAAGACCCTTCTTCTGAGGCCTAACGTATACTCACCGCCCGCTATCCTTATAGTATCATCCTGCCTTACAGAGATCCTGTTTGCCTTCACCGTAAAGGATTTTTCGGGCTTTGGCGTAACGATGTACACTCTCCCGGTCGCATGCTCTCTCATCCTTCCGATAATATCGGATATCATGCGTATGAGGGTTCAGGAAAAAACGTTCGACAGAGTAAACGCCCACGCTACCGAAGGGAAAGACGTCTTCCATCTTTCCGAGTCGGGAAACGGAATAGTTCTTGAGAAAAACGGTAAGGATATAGATTTTTACAAGAGAACGAGAATGCAGCATTCAGATCCAAAGGTGATGAATTTCGCTCTCATTCCCGGCTTTGTTCTCTCTGTGATTGCCGGACTTTACACGTATTTCGTTTCAAAGGACGCAGGAAGTGCGTTCTCGGTGGCGTCTGTCTCACTTTGCTTGGTTATTCCGGGCGCGATGATAATGAACTATTATCCGTTCTTCTTCGTTTCCGATTCCGTACTTGACAAAGCGGACGCCTCTATCGTCGGACGCTCGTCTATTGCCCCTCTTTCCGAATGCGACTGCATAACGGTAAACGAGGAGGACATGTTCGAGGCACATAACGGAAACTCGATGACGATGGATATGTACGAGATAGATCAATTCTTTGACGTGTTCTATTACGGAGCATGTGTGCTCAAAAGCTCAAGCAGCGCGCTTGCAAATCTCTTCCTCGCCAATGCTGAGGATCTCGAGCTTTCGGACAACGTCATGCTGCAGAGCCTTACAAACGACGGAATAAGCGCACTCGTAGACGGAAAGACACTCATACATATGGGTAACGAAAAATATATGAACGCTTGCGGCATAAGCATCCCCGAAAAGAAGGGCAGTGACGGTGACGCTTACGAAAGAAAGCCCTCCTTTGTTCTCTATATCGCCAAGAACGGTACTCTCATAGCAAAATCAAACGTCTTCTATACTCAGAGCAGAGATTTTATGAGAATATCCGAAATGATAAAGAACAGCAGTCTGAAGCTTCGTATTCTCTCCTCTGATTTTGTTATAACAAGTGAGCTTATATCAGAAATGTTCAATCTCTCCCCCGATGAGTTCGAGCTTGTAAAGCTCAACGAATCTGTAAAGCATTCTAACAAGCGTTCCTCTCTTGCGGTCGCGATAGACAACCCGTCGCCTCTGTTTGCAATGAGAGAGATAGGCTCTTCCATCTGCAGTGCCGAAAAAGCGATACATTCATGCTCTGTATTCACGTCTGTTTTCGCTGCGGTGATCGCGGTACTCGTAACAGTATTTTCACTTACGGGAATCTCTCCGCTTCTCGTTCTGCTCTTTAATGCTGTCATGCTTCTGCCTTCCTTTGTTATGGCAAAGCTTCACACCTCGCATTTTTCACGTTAAAACATCTGACGAATATTAAGAAAGGATGCGTTGCGGAGATCTGCTCCAACACGTTACCGTAGCATAAAATGAACATAGCAAAAGACGACCGTTATCTAAGCATACTCAAGTCGGTATCAAAGCCCGGAAGATATTCGGGCGGAGAATACGGTCAGATCATCAAAGACAAAAACAGTGTTAAGGCTTCCTTTGCCTTCTGCTTTCCCGACACGTACGAAATAGGAATGTCAAATCTCGGTGTACGTATACTTTACGGTGTGCTCAACAGAGACCCGGATATCCGTTGCGAGCGTGTCTACACCCCATGGACGGATATGCAGGAAAAAATGCGCGAGCACAATATTCCTCTCTTTGCACACGAGAGCGGAGACCCTGTATCAAGCTTTGATATAGTGGGCTTCTCTCTCCAGTACGAGATGTGCTATACAAACGTACTTTCCATGCTTTCTCTTTCCGGGATCCCCATCTTTGCTTCCGAACGAAATGAAGAGCATCCGATAATCATAGGCGGAGGTCCATGTGCATATAATGCCGAGCCTGTTGCCGACTTTTTCGACGTATTCAATCTCGGAGAAGGCGAAGAGGTCCTTCTCGAATTCACCAAAATGTATATCGAGGAAAAGGAAAAGCCGGGATATACAAAGACGGAATTTCTTCATAAGGCAGCAAGAGAGATAGAAGGCATATACGTTCCCTCATTCTACAGCGTAACCTATAAGGATGACGGAACTATCGAAAAATACACTCCCATATACGACGATATCCCCACAAAAATAAAAAAGAGAATAATAAAGGATCTCGACAAGGTCTATTTCCCCGAAAATCCCGTAATGCCGTATATAGAGACGGTGCACGACAGAATAATGCTCGAGGTGGCTCGCGGATGTATCCGAGGCTGCAGATTCTGTCAGGCGGGAATGATATACAGACCGGTCAGAGAAAAGTCGCCCGACGTTCTCTGCCGCAATGCAAAATGCATTTACGAGTCATCCGGCTATGACGAAATATCCCTCACCTCGCTTTCTATAAGCGATTATACCCGGATAGACGAGCTTACAGACAAGCTCCTCGAATTTACAGATCCGAACATGATAAGCCTCTCGCTTCCCTCACTCCGTGTCGACAGCTTCACTAGAGAGCTGATGGACAAGGTTGCATCCGTTCGTTCCTCCTCTCTCACATTTGCTCCCGAAGCGGGAACGCAGAGAATGAGAGACGTTATAAACAAGAACGTCACCGAGGAAGATCTTATGCGTGCGGTCGGTGTAGCCTTCGAGGCGGGAAAATCAACCGTAAAGCTCTACTTTATGATGGGGCTGCCCACAGAAACGGACGAGGATATTGAAGGGATCGCGACTCTTGCCACGCACGTTATAGATAAATATTATCAGATGCCCAAGGAAAAGCGCAAAAAAGCCCCCACCTGTACGATTTCGGTCGCTTGCCTCATTCCGAAGCCGTTTACTCCCTTCCAATGGGAAGCCCAGGACTCTCTTGAGGAGCTGAGACGCAAACAAGAGCTCCTTTATGCAAGCATAAAGGACAGACACGTAAAATACAATCACCACGACGCATACGTTTCAAGGCTCGAGGCTGTATTTGCAAGAGGCGACAGACGTATTTCGGCGGCAATAGCCAAAGCTCACGAAAGAGGCTTCTGCTTTGATGCCTGGGATGAATACTTCAATTATGAGGGCTGGTGCGAAATATTTGACGAGTGCGGTCTCGATATGTCCTTCTATGCAAACAGACAGTTTGGTCTCGATGAGGTCCTTCCCTGGGATATAATAGATATAGGCGTAAGCAAGGAATTCCTTATAAGAGAAAGAAACAACGCATACGCAGGAAAAGCAACCCCGTCATGCAGAGAAAAATGCTCGGGCTGCGGTGCGAACAAGCTTGGAGGTGAAAGAACATGCTGTCCGTCGAACAAATAAAAGCTCTCCCAATGCTTGAAGCTCCGGCAACCGTCAGAATAATGTTTGAAAAGACGGGTACGCTTAAATTTATTTCTCATCTCGACCTTCAGAGAACGTTTAACCGCTGTCTTATACGCTCACGACTGCCCGTGTGGTACACAAAGGGCTTCAATCCGCACGCGAAATTGGTTTTCTCACTTCCCCTTTCGGTCGGTTGCGAAAGCGTTTGCGAATTTGTTGATATCAAAATGGAAAGAGAAATTTCTCTTTCAGATATAAAGGAATGTCTTTCCGCACAGTTCACAAGCGAGATGCGTATAGTTGACATTTATTATCCCGACACAAAATTCTCGGATATCTATTATGCGGAATACGAGTGCAGAATAACCTGTAAAAACGCCGATGCGGGGACCGCGGATGAAATTACGTCCTTTCTTTCGACCTCTCCTTTGACTATGCTCAAGAGAAGTAAAAGCGGAGAAAAAGAGGTGGACATAATTCCTTTTATAAAGAAGGCGGAATGTAAAGAAGATAACGGTACTCTCCTCCTTTCAATGATACTTATGGCATCTTCCTCCGACGGATCTCTCAATCCCGAGTATCCCATAAAGGCGGTTTGCGACAAATTCTCTCTTCTCCAAAGCGAGACCGAGGATTATTACTCACTTATGAGAAAGAATATTTACAGTAAAAACATGAAAACATTCAAATAATACCGCATATAATATGCAGGTAAGAAAGGTTACAGATATGAACAAGCTTATAGGAAACGCTGTGGTGGGGCAGTCCGGAGGCCCTACAGCCGCAATCAACGCTACTCTCTCCGGAGTTATCCGCGGAGCTCTCGCAGCCGAGGAGATCGAAACACTTTACGGTATGAGAAACGGTGTTGAAGGTCTTCTTGAAGAAAGGCTCATAAACCTCTCGGAATACTTCGACTCGGAATACAAGCTCACAACTCTTGAAAACACACCCGCAGCGGCTCTCGGCTCGTGCAGAAAGAAGCTTCCGAAAAAGGGCGAGGACGATTCGGTCTACGAAAAGCTCCTCTCGGTTTTCAAGAAATACAATATCCGCTACTTCTTCTATATAGGCGGCAACGATTCAATGGACACAGTAGCAAAGCTCTCGGAATACACTAAAACGCACGACTATGAGATGCGCATAATGGGCGTTCCGAAGACGATAGACAACGATCTTGTCGGAACAGACCACACACCCGGCTACGGCTCTGCCGCTAAGCACATCGCGGTAACGCTTTCAGAGATAATACGTGACTGCGCGGTCTACACAAAGAAGGCTGTAACCATTGTCGAGATAATGGGAAGAGACGCAGGATGGCTTACAGCGGCTTCCGCGCTCGGACGTGCCGCGGGAATCGACGCTCCCGACCTCGTTTATCTCCCCGAGGTCCCCTTCAGCATGGATGAGTTTTTCTCCTCCGTATACGCTTGTCTCGACAAGCACCCGAACGTAGTCATTGCGGTAAGCGAGGGAATCCGCTTTGCAGACGGAACGTACGTTTGCGAGGGCATATCCGCAAGCTCTGTAGACGCATTCGGACACAAGCAACTCTCGGGTACCGGCAAGGCACTTGAGCTTGCGGTAAAAGAAAAGATCGGATGTAAGGTGCGCTCTATCGAGCTCAACCTTCCCCAGAGATGTGCTTCTCACATTGCCTCAAAGACAGACCTTGAGGAATCGGTATGCGTAGGACGCGGAGCGGTTGAAGCAGCGGTAAACGGTGTCACCCGCGAAATGATGACTATAGTGAGAAAGACCACCGAGCCTTATACATACGAAATATCTCACAGCGATATCGCGGAGATCGCAAATAAAGTAAAAGAGGTGCCTCGTGAATTCATCAACGAAGAGGGAAACAACGTAACCGACGAATGCGTAAAATATATTCTTCCTCTTATTGAAGGAGAGACCTCTCCCGAATTCAGAATGGGACTTCCCGTACATATAGTTCTCTGATAAAAAGTTCAAAAGAAAAGGAAAATAATATGAATATAGCAGTAATCACAGGTGCCTCCTCGGGCATAGGAAAAGAATTTTTCAGACAGCTCGATGCTCATCCTTACTACTCCGACGTAGAAGAAATATGGGTAATAGCAAGAAGGACAGACAGACTCGCAGAGCTTGAATCGGTATGTGACAGAACCATCCGCGCAATATCCCTCGACCTTTCAAGCAAGGAAAGCATAAAGGAATATGCAAAGCTTCTTGAACAGACGGGAGCTTACGTGCGTGTTCTCGTCAACGCCGCAGGATTTGGAAGATTCCACGAGTTTGAAACGATGAATATCGACGACGCATACGATATGGTAGCTCTCAATTCAGCCTCCCTCACGGCAATGGTCCACGCTTCTCTTCCCTATATGGGCAACGGATGCGAAATATACAATATGGGCTCCCTCTCATCCTTCCAGCCGGTTCCCTATATTTCGGTATACGGAGCGTCGAAGGCATACGTGCTCTCCTTCTCCCGCGCGGTCGGCAGAGAGCTCAAGAGCAGAGGAATAAAGATGCTCGCAGTCTGCCCCGGATGGGTAAGAACAGAGTTCTTCGATCATGCGGTATCCGATGACACTATCACCTACTACAACAGATTCTACGATCCCGACGAGGTCGTAAGACGCGCGATCTACGATATGTCACGCGGCAAGGACGTATCTGTATGCGGCTTCCCGGTAAGAGCGCAGGTGCTCGCAGTAAAAATGCTTCCTCACAAGATGGTAATGAACATCTGGTGCAAGCAACAGAAAAAGGACTGAAAACCTATATACGTAAAGAAGACCGTCGGAGAAAATTCTCCGACGGCTTTCTTTATCGTTCGAAAATTTGAATATTCTGCCTTCGTAAAGGCCATAATATTCAAAAAAAGAAACGAGGTGCCCGAATGAAGGCTCTTACGGCAGACTACGCCGAAAACGTAAAAATTATCGAAAACGCACTTGCATGCAAGGAAAGCTTCGACATAATAAAAAAGACACTGAAGATCGGAAACGACGAAATAACCCTATTCTATATAGACGGTTTTGTAAAGGACGGAGTTATGCAAAAGCTCATGATGCATTTTCTCTCTCTGAGTTCACTTTCCGAAAAGGGAGACGGAAGTGCGGAGTCCTTCATCCGCCACTGCGTTCCGTACGTTGAGACAGAATCAACGGCGGACCTACACAGTATGATAACCTTCGTTCTTTCGGGAGCAACCTTGATGCTGGGCTCCACCTTTAAGGAGAGAGCAATAATAATAGACGCCCGCACCTATCCCGCACGTGAGACGGGCGAGCCCGAAAGCGACAAGGTAGTAAGAGGTCCGAAGGACGGATTTGTAGAAACACTGATATTCAATACCGCACTCATACGAAGAAGAATACGCGACACCTCACTTCGTATGCAGTATATTTCGGTCGGAGAATCCTCGAGGACCGACGTGGCTGTGTGCTTTATTGAGGGCAAGGCAAACAAACGGCTTGTCGAGGACATAAAGAAAAAAATAGCTCTTCTCGATACGTCCGACCTATCAATGGGGCATCAGTCGCTCGCAGAAGCCCTTATAAAGCAAAGGTGGTACAACCCATTCCCGAAGATGCGTACCACCGAGCGTCCCGACGCCGCATGTGCTCAGCTTCTTGAGGGAAGCGTTCTGATAATAACAGACAATACGCCCGAGGTCATAGTTCTGCCCACCTCTATATTCGATTTCATGCAGGAAACGGGAGATTTTTATTTTCCTCCGCTTACCGGCACTTATATACGTCTTTTAAGACACGTGGTCTTCTGGCTGACCCTTTTTGCAGTGCCGGTGTGGTTTCTCTTTATGAAGAATCCGGGATGGACTCCGCAATCGCTCGCATTTATGCATCCGAAGGACCTCGGAGAGCTTCCTCTTATACTGCAGCTGCTTCTGGTCGAATTCATAATAGACGTTCTGCGCCTCGCCTCTATGAATACTCCTAATATGCTCACCAACTCGCTTTCTGTCGTCGGAGGACTAATACTTGGTGATTTTGCGGTAAGTGCGGGCTGGCTTATCCCCGAGGTGATACTTCTTATGGCGTTCGTAGCTATCGCAAACTTCACGCAGAGATCGCTTGAGCTCGGATACGCATTCAAATTCATGCGTATAATGCTCCTTATCCTTATAGAATTATTCGGAGTGTGGGGACTTGCGGCCGGAATAGTCCTTATCGCTGTATTTCTGACGACAAACAAGACCGTTACTCCGAAGCACTCTTATCTCTACCCGCTCCTTCCGTTTGACGGAAAAGCGCTTCTGTCTCTTTTCATCAGACTTCCGAAATCAAAAAAGAACCGATTTTAAAAAAGAGTTATTGACTTTACTCCGCTTTTGTGATATAATCTATATATCAAAAAGCGGAGTTTTTGAAAGGAGAAGCGTATGATAATAAAATTGACCAAGGGCAAGATACTCGACATCACCGCAGTCGCCCTTCTTCTTTCGCTCACCCTCGGTATCTCTTTTGCCAATATGGGTGAATTTCCATATACCGAAAAGGTGGAGATCGAGAATCTCCTTGCGAGCGGAATATACGTGCTTTTCATTATTCTGTTCGTTTACCTTTCAGCACTCCTCGGAAGAAAACGTCTTATGATCTTCAACACCGTGTGGTTCACCGTCTCCCTCCTCTTCTCGGTATGGTATTTTGCGGCTACTACCTCAACGGCATTTATTCCGTCCTCGCTTTCGGGTATATTTTCTCTTCTGAATTATATTTTCCACACACAGCTTATCGGCATCTATTATCTTATAGACCCGATAGACCGTGTCATATACGGGACGTCAGCCTTCCTCGTATGCTTTATAGTGGCTGCGCTCTCGTGGTTCCTCCTTCTCAGAGACTGCGGATACTTTGACAGACTTATCGCCTCTCTCCCGAGAAAAGAAAAAAAGGAACGTATATCAAAGGCGGAAAGACTCAGGCGCGAAATAAAAGAAGAAAAAAAGCAAAGAACTTCTTCGGAAAAGGGGAAAAGAAATGGCTGATACAAAAAGCGTCCGCATTTGCGGAATGATGAAAACCACTCTGCTCGACTTCCCCGGAAAGGTAGCCTGCACCCTGTTTTTAGCCGGCTGCAATATGCGTTGCCCCTTCTGTCACAATCCGAGGGTGGTATACGGAAATGATGAGATAATAAACACGGAGGATGTCTTCTCCTTTCTGAAAAAAAGACGCGGAATACTCGACGGCGTTTGCATAACCGGAGGAGAACCCACCCTTTACGGTGACCCTCTTATAACGTTTATAAAAGAAATAAAGGAGCTCGGGTATCTTGTAAAGCTTGATACCAACGGAACCTCACCCTCTCTTCTGCGCTCGCTTATCGATATGCGTCTTTTGGATTACGTCGCCATGGACGTAAAGAGCGCACTTACCGAAGAAGCGTATACGAGAGCGTGCGGAGTCTCTGTTGATATTCAAAAAATAAAAGAAAGCATCTCTCTCCTTAAGGAAGGCAAGACCGACTTTGAATTCAGAACCACCGTGGTTCTTCCTCTGCACACAAAAGAGGATATTATTCTTGCGGCAAAGGAGCTTGAAGGCGGAAAAAGATATTTTCTCCAAAGCTTTGTGGATTCCGGCGAGCTGATAAGCACAGACAATGAATTTCTCGCAATGCCGAAAGAAGAGATGGAAGCGGCGGCACGCGAAGCTTCCCTCTACATACCGACCTCGGTACGGGGAATATAACGTACAAGAAAAAACTCTCTCCCGACAGAAGCCTCTGTCGGGATCTTTTTCTTCGGCTTCGCTGCTATCCGATATTTTTCGATAAAATTCGTCATTTTGCCGAAAATATGAACAAAAGAACACGCCGAAGAAAAATTCCTTCGGCAAATTTCTTCGCGAAAACTAACTTTCATAATGTTAGCATCAATTTATTTGTTCAAAACGACGAAATACAAGATATTGTGTTTTTGGTATTGACAACAACAACATTTTGTGTTATAATATATCGGCAGACTAAAAACGACAAACAGAATATAAAGAAAGGAAACGCACATGTACAGAATTATAAAAAGAGATAACAAAATAGTAGACTTTGACATTACGAAGATCAGCGGTGCCATAAAGCTTGCGTTCGACGCTTGCGAAAAGCAGTACAACACCAACATAATAGATTTCCTCGCTCTTAAAGTAACGGCAGACTTTGAGCCTAAGATAAAGAACGACCTCGTTGAGGTTGAAGACATTCAGGACAGCGTGGAAGCAGTCCTCGTTCAGGCGGGATATGCAGACGTTGCAAAGGCTTATATCCTTTACAGACGTCAGAGAGAAAAGCTCAGAAACATAAACAAAACCGTTCTCGACTATAAGGCTATAGTTGATGCTTACGTTAAGGAGACAGACTGGAGAGTAAAGGAAAACTCTACCGTTACCTACTCTGTAGGCGGTCTTATCCTCAACAACTCGGGTGCTATCACAGCCAACTACTGGCTCAGCGAGATCTACGACGACGAGATCGCCGACGCTCACAGAAACGCAGAGATACACATCCACGACCTCTCTATGCTCACAGGCTACTGTGCAGGATGGTCGCTCCGTCAGCTTATCAAGGAGGGTCTCGGCGGAATCCGCGGAAAGATCACATCCTCTCCCGCATCCCACCTCGCAACTCTCTGTAATCAGATGGTAAACTTCCTCGGCATCATGCAGAACGAATGGGCAGGTGCTCAGGCCTTCTCTTCATTTGATACTTACCTTGCTCCTTTCGTAAAGGCAGACAACCTTACTTACGACCAGGTAAAGAAGTGCGTCGAATCCTTCATCTACGGTGTAAACACTCCCTCCAGATGGGGTACACAGGCTCCCTTCTCTAACATTACGCTTGACTGGACGGTTCCCGCAGATATGGCAGAGCAGAACTGTATCATCGGCGGCAAGGAAGTAGACTTCAAGTACAAGGATTGTAAACGCGAGATGGATATGGTCAACAAGGCGTTCCTCGAGGTCATGATCGAGGGTGATGCAAACGGCCGCGGATTCCAGTATCCTATCCCCACATACTCCATAACAAAGGATTTCGACTGGTCTGATACAGAAAACAACAGACTTCTCTTCGAGATGACCGCAAAATACGGTACTCCCTATTTCTCAAACTACATCAACAGCGACATGGAGCCCAGCGACGTTCGTTCGATGTGCTGCCGTCTCAGACTTGACCTCCGTGAGCTCCGCAAGAAGTCGGGCGGTTATTTCGGAAGCGGTGAAAGCACGGGCAGCGTAGGTGTTGTTACCATCAATATGCCCAGAATAGCTTACCTTTCGGAAAACGAGGCTGATTTCTATAAGAGACTCGAAAGACTTATGGACATCTCCGCGCGTTCTCTCAAGACAAAGAGATCTGTTATCACAAAGCTTCTCAACGAAGGCCTTTATCCCTATACAAAGAGATACCTCGGAACCTTCGAGAACCACTTCTCTACTATCGGTCTCGTAGGTATGAACGAAATGGGTCTCAACGCAAAGTGGCTCAGAGCCAATATGACAGACCCCAAGACACAGCAGTTCTCCAAGGACGTTCTCAATTTCATGCGCGAAAAGCTCGCAGACTACCAGGAAGAGTACGGTGATCTCTACAACCTCGAGGCAACTCCCGCAGAGTCCACCGCTTACAGATTCGCAAAGCACGACGTAAAGAAATATCCCGATATCATCACGGCTAATATGGAGAGCGGTGTTCCCTACTATACAAACTCCTCTCACCTCCCCGTTGGATATACAAG
The DNA here is from genome assembly GCA_015064885.1 of Oscillospiraceae bacterium. GTDB lineage: Bacteria > Bacillota > Clostridia > Oscillospirales > CAG-272 > SIG640. Next base: position 6,374 of record SVRJ01000013.1, on the reverse strand, counting down.
CGACATATTCGATGCTCTCGATATCCAGGACGGACTCCAGACGCTCTACACCTCGGGAACCGTATTCCACGCATTCCTCGGTGAAAAGCTTCCCACATGGCAAAGCGCAGCTAATATAGTAAAGAAGATCGCTGAAAACTACAGCCTTCCCTACTACACGCTCTCTCCCACATACTCTGTATGCCGCGATCACGGATATATTTCGGGTGAAGTATATACCTGCCCCGAGTGCGGAAACGCAACTGAGGTATACAGCCGTATCACAGGATACTACCGTCCCGTTCAGAACTGGAACGACGGTAAGTCTCAGGAGTTCAAGGACAGAGTTGAATACGATCTCACTACGTCAAAGCTCAAGAGACAGGGTCCCGTAAAAGAAACTCAGGAGGATATCGCAAACGTTGAGGCTGCCTTCTCGGTCGCTTCACCCATCCTCGTAACAACGACCACATGCCCCAACTGTAAGGTTGCGGCAAGCATGCTCGACCGCGCAGGTGTAGAGTATGAAAAGGTCCTCGCTGACAAGGATCCCGAAATAGCTCAGAAGTACGGCATCACTCAGGCGCCCACACTCATTGTTCCCACAGACGGAGGCGTTGAGCTTTATGCGGGTATTATGAGCGTTAAGAAATATGCCGAGAGCGTTGTATACAAAAAGGCTTGATCGCAATATAATATAATCACAGTTGCCGCAATCTCTTAGGGTCAAGCTGAAAATTTCGGCTTGACCCTGAATTCACTCTGTTATAAAAATTCTCACAGGAGGATCGCTAATGTACGATATTATAATCATCGGTGCAGGTCCCGCGGGCCTCACCGCCGCAATATACGCATCCCGCGCTATGAAATCTGTCCTCATAGTCGAAAAGGAAGGCTTCGGAGGTCAGATAGTTCTCTCCCCGGGAGTTGAAAACTATCCCGGAGTGCAGGGCAGTATCAACGGTGCCGACCTTGCCAACACACTCGTTGAAAAAGCAATAGAGTTCGGTGCGATCACCGAATTTGATGAGATCGTCGGAATAGAGAGCATAGACGGCGGATTCATTTGTCACGGTTATTACGGACACTATACGGGAAAAGCCGTTATAATAGCCGCAGGCGCCCACCACAGAAAGCTCGGTCTTGAAAGCGAAGAAAGACTCACGGGAAGAGGCGTTTCCTACTGTGCGGTATGCGACGGTGCCTTCTTCAAGGGCAAGCCCGTTGCCGTTATCGGCGGCGGAAGCACAGCGCTTGCAGATGCTCTTCTCCTTTCTGATCTTGCGGAAAAGGTTTATCTGATACACAGACGCGACGAGTTCAGAGGAGAAGCACACGTAGTCGAAAGACTCAGAAAGAAGGAAAACGTAGAATTCGTTCTGAATGCCGTTCCCGAAGAATTTGTCGGTGAAAGCAAGCTTGAAGCCCTCAGAGTAAAGTTCAAGGACGGAAGCGAAAGAACTCTCGAGGTTTCCGGAGCGTTCGTCGCTATCGGACAGACACCCTCAATAAGTGAGTTCAAGGGTATGATCGAGCTTGACGAGAGCGGATACGCCTTAAGCACCGAGGACTGCCTTACAAGGACTCCCGGTGTCTTCGTTGCGGGTGACTGCAGGAGAAAAGCGGTACGTCAGCTCACTACCGCAACAGCCGACGGAACGGTAGCCGCTCTTGCTGCGTGCGACTACGTCGACGATCTTTGATCTCTTTTTGCCAATTATCTTATCCCCGTAAAATATCCGATCATCCCCGGACGGTCAAAATTGACTGTCCGTATTTTTTTCGGGATCTCATCCTTCCCTCTCATAGGGGCAAAAATCCGCCCCGGATCTCAATTTTGGCAAAAAAAACGCCCTTTTTGTGAAAAGTGCACAAATTTGAGCTTAAAATTTCTACATTCAAATCTCATTAAGTTTTCAAAAAGGCATTGCAAAATCGATAAAAATATAGTATAATATTTTTGTTGTAATGTTAGTATTTTTAGTTACATAAACGAACATACACACAGGAGGAAAACACTTATGGCTAAATTTGACGTAAAACAAATCAGAAACATCGCCCTTCTCGGACATCTCGGAAGCGGTAAATCCGCGCTTACAGAGGCTATGCTCTACGCGGCAGGCGAAACCGACAGACTCGGAAAGGCTACAGACGGAAACACAGTATCCGACTACGATCCCGAAGAGGTAAAGAGAGGCTTCTCCATATCCGCAGCTATGGCTCCGATGGTATGGAAGAACATCAAGATAAATATCATTGACGCTCCCGGTTATCTTGACTTTACAGGCGAAGTAAAGCAGGCTACCAGAGTTGCCGACAGCGCGATCATCGTAGTTGACGGTAAGGCAGGAGTTGAAGTAGGTACAGAGCTTGCTTGGGATTATGCTACAGAGGCAGGTCTTCCCAAGGCATTCTTCGTAAACAAGTTTGACGATCCCGAAGCAAGATTCCGTAAGGTTCTCGGCGGTCTCCACGATACGTTCGGTAAGAAGGTATGCCCTCTTACGATCCCCGTAGTAGTTGACGGCGACGTTAAAGCGTTCCTCGACCTCGTTGATATGAAGGGATACAAGTACCTTGCAGACAAGAAGGGTGCCGCTATTCCTTACGACGTTCCCGCAGACGTTCTCGACGAAGCAAACGAATACAGAGATATGCTCTTCGAGGCTATTGCAGGCACAAGCGACGAGCTTATGGAAAAATTCTTTGACGGTGTTGAGATCACACGTGACGAGGCTGTTGAAGCTATCCATCAGGGCATCATCCACGGCGAGATCATCCCGGTTATCTGCGGTTCCGCAACAAATCTCTGGGGCATAAGCAACCTTCTCGACGCTATCGTTGAATCCTTCCCCAGACATACCGCAAAGAAGGAAGAAACAGTTCTCGTTGAAGGCGAGGAGGATATCCTTCCCATCGATCCCGCAGGAGAGCCCGCTATATTCGTATTCAAGACGATCGCTGACCCGTTCGTAGGTAAGATGTCCTTCTTCAAGGTTATGCAGGGCGAACTCAAGAAGGATGCCGTTCTTACAAACACAACTACAGGCGCAACAGAAAAGATAGCTCATATCTATACTATCAGAGGTAAGAAGCAGACAGAGGTAGACTCTCTCGCATGCGGAGATATCGGTATGCTCGCTAAGCTTGCCAACACAAATACAAACGATACACTCTCTACAGACGCATCTCTCAAGTATGCGCCGGTAGTATTCCCCGAGCCCTTCATGGCAAAGGCTATAAAGCCGCTCGCAAAGGGAGACGAGGACAAGATCTCCCAGGGTATCGCAAAGCTTCTTGAAGAAGATCTCACTCTCAAGTATGAGAATGACAAGGAAACAAAGCAGATGCTTATCTACGGTCTCGGAGAAATGCACCTTATGGTCCTCGTTTCCAAGCTCGAGTCCAGATTCAAGACAAGCGTTGCTCTTGAAGAGCCCAAGATAGCTTACAGAGAAAAGATAACCAAGAAGGTTCAGGTCGAAGGTAAACACAAGAAGCAGTCGGGCGGACACGGTCAGTACGGTCACGTTAAGATCACCTTCTCTCCCGGTGAAGATCCCGGTCTTACCTTCACAGAATCCACGTTCGGCGGTTCTGTTCCGAAGAACTTCCATCCCGCAGTTGAAAAAGGACTCCTCGATGCTATGCAGAAGGGTGTTGCCGGCTTCCCGGTTGTTAACCTTGCTGCCGACCTTTACGACGGTTCTTACCACGACGTTGACTCTAACGAAATGTCCTTTAAGATGGCTGCCGCTATCGCATACAAGGAATGTCTCAAGGTTGCGGCTCCCGTTCTTCTCGAGCCGGTCGGAACCCTCCTTGTAACAGTTCCCGAGGCTATAGTCGGTGACGTTATGGGCGACCTCAACAAGAGACGCGGAAGCGTTCTCGGTATGAATCCCGCGCAGAAGCACGGCTATACCGTTCTCGAGGCTACCGTTCCGAAGTCTGAAATGAATGACTACACTATCGCTCTCCGTGCTATGACACAGGGCAGAGGCGTATATGAATTCCGTGTAACAGGCTATGAGCAGGTTCCCGGCAATATCGCGGCTAAGATAGTTGAAGCATACAAGAAGTCTCAGGAAGCATAAATTTCCGACATCAGAGGGATCGCCTTTCGGGCTGTCCCTCTTTTCTTTCAAATCGGGCACTCGCCTTATCCTCGAAAGGAGAAAAGAAATGCAAATAAAAATAAAAACGTCCTCTCTCCTGCTTATAGTGCTTATCCTCTTACCCACCATTCTTACCGGCTGTACTCAAGGCGGTGAGCCGAAGGAAACCGTGAGCATTCCGTCAAGCGATATTCCGTCTCTCGGCTCTCCGGTATTTATGCACAATATTACGGATAAGAATCTCAAGGACACAATATCCGCTCACGCAAACGGGGGGATCAACGTAAACGTAAAAAAGGGAGACACCTTCTCGTTCAAGACAGACGGGATCTCCGAGGTCAAAAAATATTCGATACCGAGACTCGCACCGGTAGACAAATACGATCCCGACTACGAGCTTTCAAGCTATACCGATATGTATCTCCCGCTCGAATACGATAAAGAAACCGGCATATTCACAGTATCCACTGATTGGTGGTATTCATCTACGGGCTGGGTGTCCGACTATAACGTATGGTCGTTTCTTATCAGAATAGAGGATGACGGAGAGAATGCTCATTACTACTATTTCAGAATGATATTTTCACCCGAGGAATAAACAGAACCCCGACGGATCAATGATCTGTCGGGGTGTTCTTATTTAAAGAGGTATTACGCTTAAAACCTTTTCTGCGGCCTCTTCCGCACTTTCGGCAATGATCGTACAGCCGGCAGCCTTCTTATGGCCTCCGCCGGAAAATCCGGCACATATGCGGCTAACGTCTATTCCGCAGTTGGATCTGAGAGATACTCTGTATCTATCATCGTCAAACGGTTGCTTCACCGCAATGGCAACCATAACTCCGGATATACATCTTGCTATATCAACTATAGTCTCGAGATGCTCCTCGGAAAGCCCGTACTCCTTTTTGAGAGAATACGGGAATGTGACCACCGAGACCCTTCCTCCGAAATGAGTTTTTATCCTCGAAGCGGCAAGAGCCTCTGCGCAGAGTTGCTTTTCGCTCTTTGTTTCAAAAAGGAGAGTGTTTATTTCCGCGGCATTTACCCCCATAGAAATAAGCGTAGCCGCCGCCTTATGTGTCTCGGGCGTAACGTTTGAATACTTGAAGCACCCTGTGTCGGATGCGATAGCCGCATAGCAGCAATCGAGAACTTTCCTCGGAATATCGTGTCTGTCCTCAAACATCGCGAAAATGATAGAAAGAACTATCTGCCCGCACGCAGCCGCACTCGGGTCGATGCAGTTATCGGCAAATACGCTGTTGAGCTCATGGTGATCTATCATGAGGTCGATCTTTCCGCCCACCTTATCGTATATGCCGCCGATAAGCGAGGGCGCGGCAGCGTCTACCGTTACTACACGCTCGGGTGAAAACTCCTTAGGAAGATTCTCATAGAGAGCAGAGCCAAATCCCTCGGGACAAAGGAATCTGAGTCTCTCGGGTATTTCGTCAACTCCGGTCACGTAAGCAACAGATCCGAAACATCTCATCGCTTCACAGAGAGCGAGCGCAGAGCCTATCGTATCTCCATCGGGACGCGCGTGATAGACTACGAGAGTATTCTTAGGCCTTGAGAGCCTGTCCGCCGCCTCGAATATGCTTATCTTTCTATAGCTCTTATCAGTCATCTGCGCCACTGCTTTCGTCTTCTTCGTCACTCTCGGGTTTTATGTCCAGAGAATTCAAAACAGACGCGATATGGGCACCGTGAGAGATTGAATTGTCTTCTATAAATGTAAATTCGGGCGTAACTCTGAGATTCATATTTTTAGCTATACTTCTTCTTATATAGCCCGCACTCGAGCGCAAGCCCTGAGCAACTTCCTTTTTATCCCCTCCGAGAACAGAATAATAAACCTTCGCAAACTTGAGGTCTCCCGAGACCTCAGCCTTTATAATGCTGACGAAAGCATCTGCCACTCTGGGGTCCTTAACAGTACGCAAAACGAGAGAAAGCTCTTTTGCAACCTCTTCGTTTATTCTGTCTTTTCTATAGCTTCCCATTGTGATTTGTGTTTTTCCTTTCAATTTACTGTAATCCACTTATTATTATAACACATTTTTTTTGCCATGTCAATATAATTTTATGCCAAAATGCATTTACGTCAATAAATTTTACTCAATTCTCTTGACTTTTGCGAAATTTAATGATATAATAATATAATGAATTTATATGTGAAAATTTACTTATAGGAGATATAAATATGCATTGGTCAGAAGAAATTGCTAAGAAGATAATACAGAGAAACCCCGACAAGGAGGAGTACGTCTG